>DAIOUZ010000031.1:6888-7359 GCA_036759285.1 Candidatus Limiplasma sp.
GACCTTGCGTGTGGCGCAGTAGCCAGCATAAAAGTCATGTGAACCGACGGTGAAGCTCTCCAAGCCGATGCCGAAGAGTTTGGCCTCGACGCAGGATTTCATGTCGGGGAGGTTTTCGGCGAGTATCTCATCCAAGGATTCAGCCAACAACTCACGGTAACGTTTGCGCTCTACGGTGAGGTCTTTCAGTCCGTCGTGCACCCAGATGTTCATGATGCAGGGGTCGCCTTGGGCCTTGCCCATGGCATCAGCGATGCGGCGACAGCGTTTGGTGTGCTCAATCCAGAAGGCGCGGATGGCAGGGTCAGGGTTGGCCAGACTCAAATCTCCGCTCTTGGGGTGACCGAAGGAGGTGGAGTTGAAGTCGAGCTTCATGTCCACCGACTTGCCCCAGTCGATCCAGCTCTGGAAGTGTTCCACGCCCACTTGGTCGCGGTCGACGAACTTGCCGCCAAAGTCACCATAGATCTC
>DAIOUZ010000031.1:7369-21409 GCA_036759285.1 Candidatus Limiplasma sp.
GTTGACGCGTTGTGTGCCCGCGAGGAGCGAGTTGACGAACTCGAGGTCAGCGCGTACCTCATCAATGGTGCGGGCGCGACCTGGGTAGTTGCCCGTGGTCTGGATGCCGCCCGAGAGGCCGGTATTGCTCTCGAAGCCCATCACGTCGTCGGTCTGCCAGCAATGCAGCGAGATGGGGGTCTTCTCGAGGGTAGCGATAGCTTGGTCGGTGTCGATGCCTAGGGCGGCGTAGCGTTCCTTGGCTAGAGTGTAGGCGTTGAGGATGTTGGTGGTGTTCATAGGCGTTGCGTTTAAGAGCAGGGACTCACGTCGCCTGCTTACGGATGTGTCGCCCCTACGGGGCTGGGTTGAAGCGTTTAGACCATGCAAAATTACATTTTTTCGCCTCTTTCCGACATTTTTTCTTCCGCCAACTAAATTATTTGAAGTATTTCCTTTTTCTGTATGAAAATTGTAAAACGAGTTTTCCAAAATCGGGAAAACACCATTTTGGGAAAACACAATCATCTAGGTAAATATATGGTTTTATAATTCGATGACATAACGGAAAAAATGTATTTTTTTGCAAAAACTCATCACATTTCAAATATTTGATGTATTTTTGCCATCAAAATAGCATCATTATGTCACAATCAGCTTATACTATCCGTTTGGATTCAGACTTGAAAAACCGTTTCGACACACTTTGCGAAGGTTTCGGTATGAGTGCTTCCACGGCGTTCAACATTTTTGTTCGTACCGTTGTCCGCAAACGAAAGATTCCTTTTGAAATCGAGATGTCAGAAAAAGACGAAAGTTTTGAAAAAGGCAGGCGGGCATTCCTTGAAATCAGAAAGCAAGCTGAAGAAGGCCGGTTTCCCGATTTGACATTGGAAGAAATCAACGAAGAAATCAGATTAGCAAGAGAGGGCAAATGAAAAACCATTTCGTCGTTATTGACACTAATGTCCTCGTTTCGGGCTTAATTAGCCGAAATCCTGATTCGCCAACTTTAGGAATCGTGAATTACCTACTTGCCGACAAAGGTATCATCACTCCAATGTATAATGATGAGATTTACAAGGAATATGATATTGTTTTGCATAGAACAAAATTCAATTTTGAACCATCTACAGTGAATGATGTTCTGGAAAGAATACGGGAAATAGGCATTTCATGTGTAAGGAAACCATCCAAGGACTTTATTCCCGATCCGAAAGATGTGGTGTTTTACGAAGTTGCCCTATCGAAAGAAGATTCGTTTTTAGTCACAGGCAATGTCAAGCATTTTCCTAAAGTGGATTTGGTAGTCACACCAGCGGAAATGATGGAAATCATAAAACGCAATCTGGAAGAATAAACTTTAATCATAACTTTGGAAGAAACTCCACCACGGGAAAAGCCTCTCCAATCATCTTCCTTATCGTCCACCTATCGTTCACCAATCCTGCGGCCTTAGCTTGCACCATAAGGTTTCCGATGGCGGTGGCTTCAGTCGGACCAGCCACCACGGGTATGCCTATGGCGTCGGCGGTCCATTGGTTGAGCAGGTCGTTGGCCGAGCCGCCACCGATGACATGTAGTTTTTCGATCTTGAACGATGCGACTTCCTGTAACATGTCCAACACTTCTTTATATCGTTCGGCGAGGCTGTGGTAGATGCAACTAAGCATCTCGGCATCGTTGGCAGGTGCAGCATAGCCTTTGTCGAACAAAGCATTACGAATTTCGGTCTCCATGTCAGCAGGGTTGGCAAAACGCAGATCATCGGGGTTAATGCGGCCTTTATAGTCCTTTGCTGACTGAGCCATGGCCGTCATCTCAGCATAGCTGTAGTTCTTGCCCTGCCCTGTCCATTTCTTGCGGCATTGCTCAACGAGCCACATCCCCGTGATGTTCTTCAGGAAGCGCGTGGTGCCTTCAATACCGCCTTCGTTCGTGAAATTGAGTCGTGCCGACTGCTCGTTGATGATAGGTTCAGGCACTTCAATGCCCATCAGGCTCCAAGTGCCACTGCTTAGATAGGCGAAATGCTCATTCGCAGCAGGTACTGCGACGATGGCAGAAGCCGTGTCGTGACCCGCGACGGCTACTACAGGCACTTCGCCCAAGCCCGTTTCTTTTGCAATGCTGAAACGCAGTTTGCCCACAACTTCGCCAGACTGAACTCTATCGGGGATTTGGTCTTCACTAAGACCTACGGCATCCATCAGCGAAGGCTCAAATTGTTGCGTCCTTGGGTTCATCAATCCCGAGGTGGAGGCGATAGTGTATTCACAGACCTTGCCGCGTGTCAGCATGTAGGAGAGAAGGTCGGGCATGAAGAGGATGCGCTTGGCATGTTGGTAAGCTACACTGCCTTCCTCTGCTTGGGCGAACATCTGAAAGATGCTGTTGAAATTCAAGATTTGGATACCCGTCAACGCATAAAGTTTCTCGCGTGGCACTTTTTGGAAAAACTTCTCAGGAATGCCTTCAGTGTAAGGGTCGCGGTAGGCACGGGGCAAGCCTAATAGTGTACCATCGTGACCAATGCAGCCAAAGTCGACACCCCAAGTGTCGATGCCGATGGAGTCAAGCGGGATATGCCGTTTGCCCAACTCCGTCAGGCATTTGATGAAATGCTCATAGATGCCATAAACATTCCAATAATACTTGCCACCGATTTCGAGGGTCTGGTTGGGGAAACGGTAGACCTCTTCCATCGTGAAACCGCCATCTTTGAAAGTGCCTATGATGGCCCTTCCACTGGTAGCGCCACAGTCGAAGGCGAGGAAACGGTAGTGTTTGTCCATGGTGATCGGTTTAGAACACCATCACGGCACCACCGCCTTTGGCGAGATGCACTTTCACCTTGTTGCCCATCACCTGAACTTGTTCGGACACATAGTCGCGAGCCACTCGGTTCGCGTTGGGACCGTCGCGGAAGATGTGTCCCGACTTGGCGCCAAAGTTGGTCAGCACTGAGAGGTCAAGATATAAGTCACGTTCCTCCCAATTGGTGATGGCACCGACATACCAACGGAAGTCCTTACGACGGGCGATAACTAGGTATTCACCCACTTTGCCATCCAAGACCACAGTCTCGTCCCAAGTGGTCGGCACATTGGCGATGAATTGGGTGCATTCTTCTTCCCTCATGTAGTTACTCGGACTGTCGCAAAGCATGTTGAAAGGTGACTCAAAAATCACATATTCAGCCAATTGACGGCAGCGTGTGCCTTGACTCATCGGCTCAGTGTAGATGGCGGCAAAGTTGTTCTTGTTGGCGTTTTTCATCGCGCCTTGAGTGTAGTCGAGTGGTCCGGCCAACATGCGGATGAAGGGGATGGTAACTTCGTTGATGACAAGGTCGCTTTGGTTGTCCCATTTGGCTTGTTCCAAACCATACACACCCTCGTGGTTGAGCACGTTGGGATAGGTACGGTTGAGTCCCGTGGGCTTGTAGGCGCCGTGGAAGTCAATGAAGAGGTGGTATTTGGCTGCCATCTCCGCCATGCGGTAGTAGAAGTCCACCGCCAGCTGGTCGTCGCGGTCCATGAAGTCGACCTTGAAGCCTTTCACGCCCATGTCAGAGTAGTGTTGGCACACATGTTCCATGTCCTTGTCGATGGCGGCATGACCTGCCCAAAGCACGATGCCCACATTACGTTCGGCACCATAGTTCACCAGCTCTTGGAGGTCGATTTCGGGCACTACTTGGAAGAGGTCGGCTTGCTTGTTGACGGCCCAACCTTCGTCCAAAATGACATATTCGATGCCATATTGGCTGGCGAAGTCGATATAGTATTTATAGGTGTTGTTGTTGATGCCTGCCTTGAAGTCAACGCCATAGATGTTCCAGGCATTCCACCAGTCCCATGCCACCTTGCCAGGCTGAATCCAGACATCGCCAATGCGGTTTGGTGAAGCCAAGAGGTAGACCAAGTCGTTGTCGGCCAGTTCTTTGTCGTTTTCAGAGATGGCAATGATACGCCAAGGGAAGGCACGTCTGCCAGCGGTTTTGGCGATATAGTTCTCGCGTTCTTTCACGACATATTGCAGGTTGTTGTGCCCCCCTTGTTCGATGGTTTTGGGATAGCCCGCATGAACGGCGGTGAAGCCGTTTTTACCATGTTCGTTGCGGAGATAAAGGCCCGGAAAGTCCTCCAAATCAGCTTCGGTGATAACGGCTTTCTTGCCATCGTTGAGTTCGACGAGCACAGGCAGGAAAGCCAAACGCTCGGGCTCCATCTGGCTCAGCGGTATATGGGTGTAGGTGTTCTCAAAAGAGTTGTAGAACTGCTGGTTGATGAAATCGCCTTCACCTTTTCGGGCATTGACGTATGGGATAAATGCCTGATAGTCTGCATCGAAGTTGAAATCGGCGGTCTCGTTCTCGATGACGATGGGTTTGTGGTAATCGGTCTCAAAACGATAGGCCACGCCAGCATCGTAGACACGGAAGACGACTTTGTAGTAGCCTTTATAGTTGCCTTTGAAGAACAGTGTCAGCTCCTCGTAGACTTCTGGAATCTCGGCCTTTTTGTATAGAGGAGAAGGCAGGACTTGGTTGACGGAGTTGGTCTTCGCGCTTTTCACGTCGGGGTTTGTGCCAAGCAGGGTGCCGTCGTCGAGTTTCATGCCGATAGGCGAGGGAGCCAACACACAGGTGTTGCCATGTTTGACGGCATAAGTGAGTTGTTCGCCTGCTTCAATGGTAAGCGTGATTTCCTTGTCAGGCGATTGCAGTTCGAATTTCAGTTGAGCGAAAGCGCTCGCGGAAACCATAAAGAGCGCAAAAAGTAGGAGTTTTTTCATGATGGTGAAGATTTATGCGGGCAAAAATAATGTTTTTTGCCGTACTTCACAAAAAAAGCCATCTAATGGTAACATTAGACGGCTTATGATAACCAAAAAATCACTTCAGATCAGTCGTTGTTGACGGGAGAGCCGTTATCGAAGCCGTCCGTCTTCTCGGGAAGGGTTTCCGTGGGTTGGTCAAGCACGCGACCCTTGATGCGCAGCACCACAGTGGAGTTCTTGATGGCATTAGAGGTAACCGTAACAGTCTTGTTGAAGCTACCGCAACGGCTGGTCCTATAAGTCACCTTGATGACTTCCGACTTGCCGGGGAGGATAGGCTCGCTAGGCCAGGAAGGAACGGTACATCCGCAACTCGACTTGGGCTTTTGGATCAGCAGGGGCGCGTCGCCAGTGTTGGTGAAACGGAACTCACATTCGCCGTTGCCGTTGTAAGGCACATCGCCGTAGTCGTGGACGATTTCCTCAAATTCGATTTCAGGACTGCTCTGGGTCTTAGCGTCTTGCGCCTTGGCCGCTCCTGCCATAAGGAGCATGACACCAATCAGAAAAATAACTCTCTTCATTGCTTTTGATTTTAAAATTGTGAATAATTGGTAATTGAAATGATGCTGCGAAACTACCGCCTTTGTCAAGCGGTCGGACGGGCATTCCAAACAATTCCGAGTTATAAAAAGTGTAAAATATTGAAAAAGAATAAGATAATACAATACCTATTCCGAACAATTGTTGGAAATAGTCCAAAGGTTTTTAGCCTTCCTCCATCTTTTTTCTCCGTCTTCCGCGCAGTTTGTCAATCATATTGACAGTAGTGCCTAGATAGTCGGCTTCTTCTTGGCGCGAGAGCTTGAAATAGGAAAGGATGTAAGACTTCCGCTCATCCTCGTCCAAGTCGGGATATTTCTTCCGAAGGGTTGCCATAAGGTCGGGATAGAGCTGGTCCACCACCTCAAGCATGGCCTCCCAATGGTCCTTATCGCTGTAGACGAATGTTTCCAAGTCTTTAAGAAGAATGGTTTTTTTGTTGCTATTCAGATAGTTGTCCAATAATAGCATAATGCGTTGTTCCTTCTTCAGGGCGTCCGAAAGGCGATCGGCATAGTCTTGCTGTATTTGCTCGTGCTCAACGTGTTTTTGGGCCAAATCCTTGTTCTGCTGCTTGAAGTGGAACAGCTCGGCATTGATTTCGGCCTCACGTTTGCGCCGTCTTGCCAAACGGATTTGCGAAACCAACAACGCTGCCAAAACCAAAGTTGCTACCAAACTGACGATGACGATGATGCGCTGCTTGATGATGATTTTCCGGTTCAACTCGTTCCGCATCACCTCACTGTCATATTTATGGCTGATGAGCGCAAGATTGTTCTCCTGTTGCTCTATTTCTTTTAGCTTGCTGCCTTCCTCATACAGACAGCCGTATTTGCAAGCGGTTTCATAATCACCGCGCTCTTCGGCAAAATCGGAAAGGACACCGTAATAGAACCAAGTATCTTCGTTAGGCTCGGTTTGGGTCACAAGTTCCTCCAAACGGCTGTAATAATAATCCGCAGAATCCAAGTCGCCAGACTCAAGATAGATGTTCCCCATATCGTGATAGTAGTACATGAGCATATTGTCGTCCCCATCAGAAATCGAGGATTGCCAAAACTGGTTGAGATAATCGGCCGACTTTTCGTAATCTTCTGTATTGAAATACAAGGCATGAAAAGCAGACAAGACATTGCGTTTCGCTTCTGTTGATCCGCTTTGGTCGGCATAAGTCATGGCCAAGTCCAAATAATACGCTGCACTATCAAATTGCTTGTGGAACTGATAGAAATCGCCCAATTCTCTCAATGTTTCAGCACGGTCGGCGTAATCTTCGCCAAAACCCTCGGCAGCAGACTTCAGCAACGAAACGACCTCTTTTTTGTCAGCATAGTAGCCTAAACATTGCGCAATATGATACTGTGCATGAGCCACCGTCAGTGTATGATTCGCCATAAGGCCGTAATGTTCCGCTTCCTTGAACAAGCGCATGGCCTCCGCCTTGTTGCCCGAATCCAACTGAATACAGGCATTTTCCAAGGCATCATGGGCGGCTTGCTTTACATCGTGGGTTGAGGAATGGCAGGCGGCCAAAGCCGAAATAAGAAAAAACAGTATCAAGTGATGTGGTTTCATGGGAACAAAGGTATAGTTTCCTCCGCGTTTGTCATGCAGTTGAAAGGGCATTCCAAACTTTTTCCCTTATTAAAAATTGTAAATTGTTGAAAATAAAATGGTTAAACGAAGCACCATTCTAAACTTTTTGTCGGGGAAGTCTAAAGATTATTGGCTTTCCGCCATCAATTCCTCCAAAAACTCCGCGAAAACAGCGTTATCAGCGAGAAAAGCTCCACCCTGCCGAGAATCATCAGGAGCATGAGGACCCATTTGGTGGCGATGGGGAAGAAGACGTAGGAATGGCCTGGCCCCACCAACCCGATACCCGTACCCACATTGCTCAAGGTGGCCACCGAAGCACCAATGGCGGTATTGAAGTCGACACCCGTGAAGAGCAGGATGATGCCGCCTGCGATAAACACCAGAAAATAGATGAAGATAAAAGTGATGTGTTTGTAGACACCGCTGGTGGAGATGGCTTTTTCGTTGACTTTCACGGGAAGCACGGCATTGGGGTGGATGATACGCTTCAGCTCAAGCACCGAGTTCTTTGCGAAGATGAGATGACGGAAGATTTTGATGCCGCCCGTGGTGGAGCCTGAACAGCCGCCGATGAACATCAACAGGAACAGAATTACCCCAAGGAAGACGGGCCAGGTGGTGTAGTCGCTGACAAAGAACCCCGTGGTGGTGAAAGCCGAGATGACACCGAAGAACGATTCTCGGAAAGCCGTGCCGAAGCTACGGTGGCCGCCGAAAAACAGCACCAACCCGATGAAAATGCCCATGGCAAGGGTGTAGAGTAAGAAGGTCCTGAACTCCTGGTTTCTCAAAATGGTGAACGACTTCCAGCTTAACGAGAGCAGGAGCAGAGAGAAGTTGCAGCCTGATAGTACCATGAAAACGGTGACAACGACCTGAGAATAGTTGGAGAAGGCGCCAATGCTTTTGGTTCGTGTGGAAAAGCCTCCCGAGCTGATGGTGCTCATCGAGTGGCAGAGGGCATCGTATAAGTCCATGTCACCCAAATAGAGCAGCAGCGTTTCCAACAGGGTGAAAAACAAGTAGATAAACCAAATGCGCCTCACAGTGTGCATGATACGCGGGTGCAGCTTGTCGTAGGTGATGCCGTTGATTTCGGAAACGAAGAGCTGCATACCGCTCATGCCGAGGTAAGGCAAGATGGCGAGTGAGAACACGATGATGGCCAAACCACCGATCCATTGGGTCATGCTGCGCCAGAAGAGGATGTCTTTTGGTGTGGACTCGATGTCGGTGAGGATGGTGGCACCAGTGGTGGTGAAGCCCGATAATGCCTCAAAGAAACCATCAGTGAAGTTGGGCACGCTCTTGCTCAGCAGGAAAGGCATGGCACCGAATAATGACAACACAAGCCACGAGATGCAAACGATGTACACACCGTCACGCGAAGTGGTTTTTTCGTTTTTGTGGTCGCGGGTGGCCATGACAAAAATGAAACCAGTCAGTAGCGTGATGAGGGCCGAGAAGGGCATACTGAAGGCATACATCCCGTGGTGAGAATAGGACACGGGGAGCACCATCAGCATGAAGAGGCCTTCGATGAGCAACAGCTGGCCTTCGATGCGGAGGACTAAGGGGTGGTTTATTTTAGTTTTCCACTTCATTGGTTATTTCTGGTTCGGCCCTTCGACAGGCTCAGGGACCTTAACTAATCGAAAAAGCGAAAGTCGTTGAGCTTGTCGAAACGCCGACTTTTTCTAATGGAACAATCGTTCAACAGCAGGGATACCGGCAGGCAAGGCCAACACCACCACTTGGTCGTCGGTCTCGATTTGGAAGTCGTCGGTGGCGATGTAGCTCTCGCCGTCGCGGGTAATGCCGCAGATGATGGCATCAATAGGCATGGCCAGTTGTCCGATGGGCTTACGCGTGACCGCCGAGCCCGCCCTGACTTCAAACTCCACGATGTCGGCATCGATGCCGCTGAGGCTCTTCAGTGTGGACACCTTGGCACCGAGGGTGTATTTCACCATGTAGCTGGCTGCGATGAGTTTCTTGTTGATGATGGAGTCGATGCCGATGTTCTGCGAGATAGCGATGTAGTCGATGTTCTCGACGAGAGCGATGGTCTTCTTCACACCGAACGACTTGGCCTGCAAACAAGTTAGGATGTTGGTCTCGGTGTTGTCGCTGACGGCGATGAAGGCATCCATATCCTTGATGCCTTCGTCCTCGAGCAGGTCGAGGTTGCGGGCGTCGGCATTGACGACCAGAGCCTCCGAGAGGTAGTTGGTGAGGTCCATGCAACGCTCCTTGTCAATCTCTAGAATCTTGATGTTCAGCTCTTTCTCAAGGCGTTTGGCGGTGATGCGTCCCACACGTCCGCCGCCCACGATCATCACATTGTGGACATTGATTTGCTTCTTGCCACTCAGCTTGATGATGTCCTTGATAGCGTGTGGTTTGGTGACCACATACACCATGTCGGACACTTGGAAGACCTCGTCGCCTTGTGGGATGAAGGTGTTCTGGCGGCGGTGGATGGCGGCAATACGAAATTCGATGTGTTCGTATTGGTCAATGACTTCATCCACGGTCTTGCCTAGGATTTCCGCCTCGGGTTCCAGTTTCACCATGAAGAGTTGCAGGTTGCCGCCTGCGAAGTCATAGGTCTCTGATGACGCGTTCTTCTTCAGCAGTGAGATAATCTCCTGTGCGGCAATGTCTTCTGGTGAGAGCAGTCCGTCGATGCCGAGGTCTTGGTACATGCGCCATACTTCGGGACTCAGGTTCTCCATCGTGTTGACACGCACGATGACCTTTTTGGCACCCAGTTTCTTCGCGATGATACCGGTCAGCAGGTTGATGTGCTCGTCGTGAAGCACGGCGATGACCAAGTCGGCGCGTTTCACGTTGGCACGTTGCAGCACGGCGGTCGAGGTGGAGTCACCTGTGATGGTCATCAAGTCAGTGTGCGATTCCATCATCTTCAGCAATTCTTCATGCGGGTCCACGATGGTGATGTTGTGGTTGCTGCGTACCAGGGCTTCCGCCAAATGCATGCCTACTTCTCCATCTCCAGCTATTACGATGTTCATTTCAATTCAGTTTTAAAGCGCAAATGTATAGTTTTTTCCAAAACAATCACCAAATATCCGACCAAGTCACGGAAATCACATGGTTGGTCGACTTTTCGATTCCCTTGAAGACATTGGCCATGCCGAAGGTATAGCGCACCTCGACAAACCAATAGCTGACGGCTGCGGTGAAGCCATAATCTATGCGATTAAAACTTCCCCGTTCCCATGGCGTGATATATTGTTGTTGTTTATTTTTACCTTTCACTTCCATCACTTCATTGCCGCCTACGCAAAAACCGATTTGTGGTCCAATACGTAGCCGTGGAATCATGGATTCGTCTTCGTCGTCCTCAGTCCACTTTCGCAAGTATATGTTGAGCAGCAGTGGCACGTTGATGTAGTGCGACTTCTCCATGTAGCGAATGCTATTGTTGCTGGCATTCAAGCCTTTTTTCGAATTCGTTCCCTGCCGTGAATAGATGATATCAATTTCGGCACCGATGATCGAACGCTTGGGGATAAGCGCAATGCGAACGCCTCCTGTGAGGTCGGTACGGAAAGAGGTGCTGTCGTTGCCGCTGATGCTCATGGTGGAAAAGGCCGGACCAATCATCAGGCCGCCGCCAAGGTGCTGGGCAAAGAGCGACGATAGCGTCATGAATAGGAGTGAAAAGAGGATTATCAGTCGATGGTATCTCATTCAGAAAAGTGATTTAGACCGCAAAAGTAAGGATTAGAAAGAAATCTGCACATCATTCTTTCAGATTTTGTTATTTTTGCATATCAAAAACGAGATAAACTTGACCCATACAAGATGATGATTCGATTAGAGCAACCCAAAGATTATCGAGAAGTGGAGAACCTCACCCGCGAGGCGTTTTGGAACGTCTATCGTCCAGGATGCACAGAGCATTATGTGCTCAACCAATATAGAACCAACCCCGACTTCATCCCTGAGCTCGACTTTGTGATGGAGGAAGACGGCAAGATTATCGGCCATGTGATGTATTCGAAGGCAGAACTGGTGCTTGACGACGGCAGTCGGAAGCCATCATGGACTTTTGGCCCCATCAGCATCCATCCCGACTACAAACGCAAAGGCTATGGATTGAAGTTGTTGAACTATTCATTGCAGAAGGCACGTGAGATGGGCATCGGCTTCCTCTGCATGGAGGGCAATATTGAGTTTTACAAGCACGCAGGCTTCGATTTGGCCAGCAAGAAAAAGATCCATTATCATGCCGAGCCGAGGGATGCCGAAGTGCCATATTTTTTGGCACAAGAATTAATCCCAGGTTGGTTAAATGGCATTGAGGCAACTTATTGTCCACCGAAGGGCTATTTCGTGGCTGACGAGAACCCCAACGCTTTTGAGGCCTACGAAGCAACGTTTCCAAAGAAAGAAAAACTTCATTTGCCAGGACAGTTAGTATAAGTGATATGAACCCAGTAGCCCTTCGCTTGCTCAACCAGCAACTCATTTGTCCGCAGTTCGACACTCCTGCCGAGGTGGTCAACTATATGGGTGCCATGCAGGCGCAGGAATACCGTTTGATGCGCTGGGCGGTGGCGATGCGGACCAAAAAACCTTCAGCCAAGGCTTTCAAAAAGGCTTTCGACAGCGGGGAGATTATCCGTTTACACTTGATGCGCGGCACGTGGCAACTCGTTTCTGCCGAGGACTATTGGCCCTTGCTTGAACTTTGTTCGCAGAAGGCCTTGTCGGTCATCAAGGGCTGGATGAGAAGCAATAAAATCAGCATACCAGAGGAGGAAGTGGCATATATTCGCGAAATCCTCGTGCAAACTACTGCCGACAAAAGGAGCGTGACCAAAGAAGACTTCGTGCAGGCCTTGGCGGAAAAAGACATCTACATGGACGAGCATCGCCTGTCATATCATATCCGCTACGCTGAGCTGTCGGGAACACTCTGCAGTGGTGATTTGTTGCCCATGAAAGCGACCTATGCGCTCACGGCCGACAAGGTGAAACCTAAAACAAAACTTGACCGAGACGAAGCCCTAATGATGCTCGCACGCAAGTATTTCCAGAGCCGACAACCAGCCACGCTCGAAGATTTCGTTTGGTGGTCGGGGCAGAACATCAACGATTGCAGGAGGGGGATAGAATTATTAGGGAATTACCTGCACGTTGAAACGTGGCGCGCCGCGTCTCTACCACGCAGGGATTTCTATTTGACCGATGATTGCCGCCCCCGTGGTTTCCGCAAGGGGAAATACCTCTTGATTCCGCCCTATGACGAATATCTTATCAGTTACAAAAGCCGCGATGTCGTCCTTTCCCCTGATTACAGCCACAAGGCCCACAACAACAGCGGTATTTTCCAGCCTGTCATTGCCCACGATGGCATCATTTGCGGAAACTGGACGCCCTTTAAAGAAGACGTTCAGGTGGAGTTCTTCATGGGAGACCATGACGAGGATCTTCAAGAAGAATGGAATAGATACAAGAAATATCAAGCAAAATAAGATAGTTAGATAATGTTGCTATATGAAAAAACAGTTTAAAAATCCAACGCTTACGAATATTAGAAATTCGGCTACTATGAAACAGTTTCTGTTGTCGCTTCTTGCCACAACAATCTCTATCGTACTGACTTTCGGCACCTCTGCTATCATTGAAAAACGTCATAAAGAGGCGGCCAAAAGGGAAATGGTCATGATGATCATCTATGACTTTGACAAAACCATTGAACAAGTGCAAAATGCCGATTCCGCATTTCGTGAGGCAAGCTTGTTGCAACAGGAGGTAGCCCTTCATCCGGAAAACTACGACAGACTGCGTTTCCGTTTTATGCCGGCAGTAATGTGTGCCTATACTGAATTTGCCGAAACGACGGAAAAGATTTTCTCATCCAATATCGAGACTTTCAACACCCTTGGCAATGTCAATTTTGTTCAGGAGGTTTCTTCATTCTACAATGCCCGCCGTGCTTACCAAGAAACCGTTTTGGTTCCGTTGAAGGAAATGGTATCCAATTCTCCCGTCTCACGGTCTATAGAAGATCTGTTCAATTTCGATTTTCCGGAGTGTTCTTTCAGCAACAGTAATTTTTTAGAAACCATGAGGAAGATACGCAACCGTTGTATGCAAATGATGAAAGTCAAAGAAGATGAACTAGAGAAATTCAGTCGTCAGCGTTCGGTGACTGAAGACAATAGCGAAGAAGACAATACTCATCAACAGCAGATGTTAGAGGAGTTGATTCGCGCAAATGAGATAATCAAACAGGCCAAAGAAAAGCTTGGCGAGGATAAATAGACAAGTAGTTTGAAAGACATTTATGGAAAATGTGCCGTGAGGCCGCATTAGAGTGGCTCACCGACAATGCTAAAGGACTATGAATGTAGTATTATACATCCACGGAAAAGACGGAAGTGCCACGGAGTGCGAGCATTACAAGCCACTGTTTCCCGATTGCGAGGTCGTGGGCTTGGACTATCAGACGTTTACGCCTTGGGAAACGGGAAAGGAGATATGCATTGCGGTAGAAAAACTGAAAGCCAGATACGAAAACATCATTTTGATTGCCAACAGTATCGGGGCTTTTTTTAGTATGCATGCAGGCATCAACGGGTTGATACAGAAGGCCTACTTCATTTCTCCTGTGGTGGATTTGGAAAAGTTAAACGGTTATGAACTGTCGCCCGAATATCTTCACTATGTCCGAAGCCATCCCATCGTTTGGGAGGTGTCGACACAAATCTTGTACGGTAGCAACGATAACTTGACCTCGTTTGAGACAATGAACGAGTTTGCGGAAAAGTACCACGCAGGACTAACCGTCATGGAAAACGGCGAGCATTGGTTCCACACCGATGAGCAGATGCAATTTTTGGACGATTGGATTAAAAAACGAAAAAACAATTAAAACTAAATAAATATGGAAAATGAAATGAAATTCTGTCAGAGCTGCGGAATGCCGCTCACCGATCAAGTCCTCGGTACGAATGCCGACGGTAGCAAAAACGAAGAGTATTGCATGTATTGCTATAAGGATGGTAAGTTCCTGCAAGACTGCACCATGGA
>DAIOUZ010000032.1:0-1893 GCA_036759285.1 Candidatus Limiplasma sp.
GTCTTTGGTTTGCAGCGTGAAGTCGATGAAAGGCTGACCCACTTCGAGGCGTTCCTGTTTGGCGATGTAGTCGTTGAGGTGGTCGCGGTAGATGGACTCGGTGGTGAAGCCAGCCATCAAGTCTTTCAGCTGGTCGAGAGGATAGTCTTGCTTCACGCCATCGAGGATGTAGTGGGTGACGAAGCTCTCGGGATGTGCCTTGATATAGTCGTCGCGGAAACTGTCTTGTTGTTCCATCAGTGCGGTCCCGACTTTGTTGAGAGAGTCCATCTTAATGGAGTCGTTGTCGGAGAAGGCTTGCTGCATGACGGCATAAAGGTCGCGGATTTGCGTCTCAAAAGTGTCAAGTTGGTCGTTGTAGGCATCCAGTTCGGCCTGGGTCTCCGAAGCCATGATTTCCACGGCTTGTGGATTGTTCAAGTCGCCCACGAAGGTGACATCCTTGTTGTCAGCAAAGAAAGGCATGGAACCGCGTTTGTCCTTAACTTTCAGCGCGTAAAGAATTTGCGGGTTGTCAATCGGAGCAGTCAGGACGGCTTTTTCGTCCGTGATGACAGCCGAGTCGATGGTGACAGGGACGTTGTCGACAAACTTTTGAAGGTAGACGGTCTTTTCGTTTCCGTTGGCCAAACTGACGTTGACCTTGAAGGTTTTCTGTTGGTTGCAGGCGGTCATGACGAGCACGGCCGCGAGTAGGAATAAAATGTGTTTCTTCATAATATTCAGTTGTTAATGATGTTAATTTCTTTTCTTGTCCTTTTTGAAGATGTATAAAATCATCATAATGAGGAAGATGGAAACAGGGACACTGAGCAAAATGCGCAGCAGCACCTGTCCGATAAGCCTGAAACTGAACGACTCAAGGATGAACAAAGCGAAATGGTGGACAAACACCATGCACAACACATAGCGAAACATCCACATGCCGTCAATTTGTCCGAGGTTGGGTTCTTGAACGTTCTCAAATTTCTGGTTACCCGAAACAAGCTTGATGATAGAGGGTCGGCAGAAAGCCATCAAGGTGGTGGCTCCGGCATGAAGTCCGGGCGTGCCCGTGAACATATCGATCGTCAAGCCCAACACAAAGCCCAAAATCAGCAATTGCCAATTGGGTGTGTTGAAGGGTAACAACATAATGAAAATCAGGTAAATATATGGATGCACATACCCTCCTAAGCGGATGTGGTTGATGACCAGCACTTGCAGAAGCACCAACACGATAAAGCGGATGATTTGGAGCACGGTCTTGTTCATTGGAATCTGGCTTTTAGTGAGTCAAGCTCGGGTTTGTGCAAATCTTTAATCACATAAACATGGCGCAAAGTGGCAAAGTCAGTGGCAAACTGAATCTTAGCTTTGTTCAAGGCATCCACGGCAGTGGGGTAGAACTCTTCAATGGTGCCCACCATCAGGTCTTTGGGGAAGATGTAGGAATGCGAACTCGTCAACACGGTGTCGCCCTTTTGCAACACGATGTGGGTGGGGATGTCTTCCACCATGCCGTATCGGTAGTTGTTGGTCTCCCATTTCAGGCCAGCGATTTCTTGGTTGGACTTGAACCGCACCCCGACAATGGATTTGCTGTGCAGCAAACTCATGATGGAAGCGTAGTGCTTGCTGACGTCGGTCACTACACCCACGATACCGTCGGTGGAGATGACGCTCATGTCGCGTTCGATGCCGTCGACCGCACCTTTATTTATTATGATGTAGTTGTTGGCTTGGTTGGTGCTGTTGTTAACGACTTGCGCGGGGATGTATTTGTAAAGGGTGTCACCTTGGTCGATGTCGTAGCGGCAGGTGGTGGTGTCGTACACGATGGAAAGCTGCATTCTGAGTTGGGCGTTTTCCTCGGCCAGTTGCACGTTGGCGGTGTTGAGGCGAAAATAGTTC
>DAIOUZ010000032.1:1903-4674 GCA_036759285.1 Candidatus Limiplasma sp.
AGCAACAACACAGAAACCACCTCAAGCAGGATGAAGAGGATGATGAAGTGATGTTTTAAAATAAAACGCCGCAGGTTGTACATGTTGTTTAATGCTGAATGCTGAATGTTGAATGCTGAATGAAGAAAAACTTGTCGTTGTATTACGACATTCCTCATTCAGCATTCATAATTCAGCATTTATTTGATCAGGAATGTAAAGCGGTCAAAGTTCTTCAAGGCAATGCCGGTGCCACGGGCGACGGCGCGCAACGGGTCTTCAGCCACGTGGATGGGCAGCTTGGTCTTGGCGTTGAGACGCTTGTCGAGGCCGCGCAGCAAAGCACCACCACCAGTGAGGTAGATACCTGTGCGGTAGATATCGGCGGACAGCTCAGGCGGAGTCTGCTCCAAGGCATTCAACACGGCGGTCTCAATCTTCATGATGCTCTTGTCGAGGCAGTGGGCAATTTCGGCATAATTCACCTTGATTTCCTTCGGGATACCCGTCAGCATGTCGCGGCCTTGCACAGCATAGTCATCAGGCGGGTTGTCCAACTGCGGGATGGCAGAACCCACCTCAATCTTGATGCGTTCGGCGGTGCGCTCACCCACGATGATGTTGTGTTGCTTACGCATGTATTCCTCGATGTCGGCGGTGAAGTCGTCACCAGCGATACGGATGGACTTGTTGTTGACGATGCCACCCAAGGCGATGACGGCGATTTCGGAGGTACCGCCACCGATGTCGATAATCATGTTACCTGTCGGCTCAAGCACGTCGATGCCGATACCGATGGCGGCGGCCATAGGCTCGTGGATCAGACGCACTTCCTTGGCGCCAGCCTGCTCAGCTGAGTCTTTCACAGCACGTTCCTCCACCTCGGTGATACCCGAAGGGATGCAGATGACCATCTTCAGGCTGGGCGGGAACAAGGTATTCTTGAAATTGATCATCTTGATCATCTCGCGCATCATGTATTCGGCGGCCTGAAAGTCGGCGATGACACCGTCGCGCAGTGGGCGGATGGTCTTGATGTTTTCATGGGTCTTGCCGTGCATCATCATGGCACGCTTGCCCACGGCGATGATTTTCTTCGTGTCGCGTTGCAGAGCCACGATGGAAGGCTCGTCGACGACCACTTTGTCGTTGTATATGATAATCGTATTGGCCGTACCAAGGTCAATAGCGATTTCTTTGTTTAGGAATGAAAAAGCTCCCATGTTTGTTGTTTGTTTGTGGGTTAATAATGTTGTTTTTTTATCTCTTTTCTTTTGGGCGAACAGGTGGGTTCGCCCCTACGTCAATGTCTAAAATGTCTAAATCCGGTAAATACCATGCTGATGCCGTTTTCGTTGCAGCAATCGATGGACTCTTGGTCACGCACCGAGCCACCGGGTTGCACGATGGCGGTGATACCCGCTTCGTGTGCCAATTCGACGCAGTCCTTGAAGGGGAAGAAGGCGTCGGAAGCCAACACGGCACCCTTGAGGTCGAAGTCGAACGAACGGGCCTTCTCGATGGCTTGACGCAGGGCATCCACGCGTGAGGTCTGCCCAATGCCTGAGGCGAAGAGTTGCTTACCTTTGGCGAGGACGATAGCATTGGAGCGGCTGTGCTTCACAATCTTGTTGGCGAAAATCATGTCTTCCACCTCATCGGCAGTGGGTGCTTTGGTGGTGATGACTTTGAAATCGTCAACGGTCTCGGTGTGAAGGTCGCGGTCTTGCACGAGGTAGCCGTTCAAAGCGGTCTTCACGGTCTGAGGCTTGTATTGGTCGGCCTTCAGACGCAGTACCACGCGGTTTTTCTTCGAGAAGAGCAGGTCGAGCACACCGTCTTCATAGCCAGGCGCCACAATAACTTCGATGAAGAGTTTGTTAATTTCCTCGACAGCTTCGAGATCGATGGGACGGTTGCACACCAGCACGCCACCGAAAGCGGAGACGGGGTCGCCAGCTAAAGCGGCAAGGTAAGCCTCTTTCACGGTCTTGCGGCAGGCGATACCACAAGGATTGTTGTGCTTGAGGATGGCAAATGTAGGCTCGTCGAACTCGCGGATGAGGTTGAGGCCTGCGTCGAGGTCGAGGAGGTTGTTGTACGACAGCTCTTTGCCGTGCAGTTTCTCGAACATCGCGTCAAGGTCGCCATAGAAGGTGCCTTTTTGGTGCGGGTTCTCGCCGTAGCGCAAGGTAGTGCCTTCCTCTTCGGTGATGCGCAACGGCTTGTTGGCGTCGTCTTTGGTGAACCAGTTCATGATGGCGCTGTCGTAGTGCGAGCTCACGCCGAAGGCATAGGCGGCAAAACGACGGCGGTCGTCGATGGAGGTCTCACCACGCTGGTCTTTCAGCAGTTGGATGAGTTCGCCATAATATTTCTGCGAAGGCACGATGAGCACGTCGTTGAAGTTCTTGGCACCTGCACGGATGAGCGAGATGCCACCGATGTCGATTTTCTCGATGATGGCAGAGGCATCTTCGGTCTTGGCCACGGTCTCCTCGAAGGGATAGAGGTCGACGATGACCAGGTCGAAGGGCGGGATGTCATACTCCTGCATCTCCTTTTGGTCCGATTCCAGTTGGGTGCGACCCAGGATGCCGCCAAACACTTTGGGGTGGAGAGTCTTCACGCGACCGCCCAAGATGGAAGGATAGCCCGTGAGTGACTCGACGGTCTTCACCGTGGGGTCTAAGGGTTTGATGAAGTCGTAGGTTCCTCCTGTGGAGTAAATCTGAACGCCATTTTGCTTCAACAAGTCGACAATGGTATCGATACCTGTTTTATAAAATACT
>DAIOUZ010000032.1:4719-21169 GCA_036759285.1 Candidatus Limiplasma sp.
AAGGTGTGAAATTTTGCGAAATTAAGACTGCAAGATTACGAAAAAACTGAAAGCGGCGCAACACTAAAACGACAATTTTTTAGGAAAGATATCAACAGGTTTTGATGGCTATAAATATTTGTTCCGTTATATAGAATAGAAAAATTTCCGAGTTTTAAATGGTTGAAAAATAGAGAATTAAAAACAAATTTTATTATAAATTGAAAATTCCATTAGGCCGCATTGGTTTTTTCCTTATTTTTACAAGTTCAAAATTACGTGGATGGAAACGAAGTGGATTTTAAACCAATCTGTTGATAAACAGAAAGTTGCTGAGATTGTCAAGGTGCTCAATATCGATGAGAACCTTGCCACTTTGCTTGTCCAACGCGGAATTACCAACTACGAAGAGGCCAAATCTTTCTTCCGTCCTTCGCTCTCGCAACTGCACGACCCCTTCCTGATGAAGGACATGGACAAGGCAGTAGACCGAGTGCTGCGCGCCATTCAAGACGGCGAAAAACTGCTGGTCTATGGCGACTATGACGTAGACGGCACCACGGCTGTGGCGGTGGTTTATACCTACCTGAAGCGTTTCTTCAAGAAGAAAAAAATCGAGTTTTACATCCCCGACCGCTATGAGGAGGGCTATGGCATTTCCTTCAAAGGCATCGACTATGCAGCCGAAAATGGCTTCAAGTTGGTCATTGCCTTGGACTGCGGAATCAAGGCCAACGAACGCATCGACTATGCCAACGAGCGAGGCGTCGACTTCATCATCTGCGACCACCACCGTGCTGGCGATGTGATTCCCAATGCCGTGGCGGTGCTCGATGCCAAGCGCCCTGATTGCCATTATCCTTACGACGAACTTTCAGGTTGCGGTGTGGGCTTCAAATTGATAACTGCCCTTTCGATGAAAGGCTTGGGCAGTATTGAAGAGGTGTATGATCTCATCGACCTTTTGGCTGTGAGCATTGCCGCCGACATCGTGCCTATCACGGGCGAAAACCGCGTGTTGGCCTATTTCGGTCTGAAACAATTGAACAAGAAACCGCGTCCAGGCATCGAAGCCATCCTGCAACATGCTAACATCTATCGCCGTGAAGAAGACCAATTGGACAATGAGGAGAGTGTGCTGACGAGAGAGTTGACCATCAGTGACTTGGTCTTCCTTATCGGGCCGCGTATCAATGCTGCCGGACGTATCGCCAAGGCCTCGGATTCGGTGCGACTGCTCATCGCCGACAAGAAGGAACATGCCGAAAAGTTGGCCGCTTCCATCAACGACCTGAACGACGAACGCCGTGAGTTCGACAACCGCATCACCGAGGAAGCCTTGGATATGATTGCCGCCGATCAGGAGTTGAAAGACGCCAAGAGTACGGTGGTCTTCAACGCGAAATGGCACCGCGGTGTCATCGGCATCGTGGCCTCGCGCCTCACCGATTACTATTACCGTCCCACCATCGTCCTGACCCGCGCCAATGGTTTGGTCACAGGTTCGGCACGTTCCATTAGAAGTTTCGACATCTATGATGCCATCGACCATTGCTCTGACTTGTTGGAACACTTCGGTGGACACAAATATGCAGCGGGTTTGTCGATGAAGCCCGAGAACCTGCCCGAGTTCCGTCGTCGTTTCGAGGCATACGTCAGCAAGCACCTTGTGGACGAGGACTTTGTGCCCGAGCTTGAGGTGGATTTGAAGATCAACTTCAGCGACATCACGGCGAAGTTCATGCGTATCCTCAACCAGTTTGCGCCTTTCGGTCCGGGCAACATGGCTCCCGTGTTTTGGACGGACAATGTCATCGACGCGGGTGGCTCACGTCCCGTGGGTGGTCACCGTCACTTGAAGCTCACCGTGACGCAGCCTGGCGATGCCGAACAAGGCGTGGCGCCGTTCTCAGGTATCGCTTTCCAAAAAGGCGACTTCTTCGACCGCATCCACGACGGCGAGCCTTTCAGCATATGCTACCATCTGGAATACAACACCTGGCAGGGCAAGACCAACTTGCAGCTTAATGTGAAGGACATTAAGTTTGCGGAGGAATTGTAAAGTTTTCCCAAAAGTTCCGGCAAAGTTCCAGCGGATTTGCAATCCGCTGGCTGTGAATATAAGGATTTGTAATCCGATAACTTTAAGTTTATCAAATATTTACATTGAAGTTTGTAGTTGTGCGGATTACAAATCCGACCGAACTAAGGCCAATAGTATTAAATGATAAATGTTTTGATAAAACAACTCTGAAAAAAACCTGCAAGGTTAGGCCGTTATTTTGCAGGAAAATTTCAATCACCATGAAGATCCTGTTATTTATCGGCATGTTCCTTTATGTATTATCTGAATGTGGAAATTCTCTCTTTGGCAAGGGAGGCAAAAGTGGCAAATTCTAATCAAATAAGGTGTTAAGAGACAAAATATCCGTATTTTTGTCACCAATAAAAACACATTAGAATGCCTGTAGACAGACAAGTCTTGATTCGTTATAGGGTGCTGAATCGATGTTTCAGAAATGCCCATCGTGAGTTTGACATCAATGCCTTGCTTGATGCCGTAAACCATGAACTAGAAAAGCATGATTGCCAAGCCGTGAGCGAAAGGACGCTTCGGGCCGACATTCAACGCTTGCAAGAACCACCTTATAATATTGAACTTGACGAGTCCTTGAAAAGCGGCAAACGCCGACTCTACAGGTATTCCGACGTTTCGTTTTCTTTGCCGATGGTGACGCTTGACGATGAGGAAAAAGAAATGTTGAAGAAAACGATCGGAATGTTGTCTCAGTACGACGACATTCCACAATATCAATGGATGCTGACCCTTCTCTTACAGATTGAGAACGGTAATGGCTGGGAAGGCGACAAACGGTTTGTCGAGTTCCAAAATAATGCTGACTTGGTGGGCATCGGGCATTTTCAAGTCTTATTGGGTGCCATCATCAACAAGCAGCCGCTGACCATTTTGTACAAGCCATTCGGCAAGCCTGAACGAAGCATGAACATACATCCATATTACCTGAAGCAATACAACGACAGGTGGTTTCTCGTGGCACAAACGGAAGGTTTCGAAGACCTTTCAGTATTGGCCATTGACAGAATTGATTCCATTAAAACGCTGCACATTCCATTCATTGAATCCAATGTGGATATGGAAGACTATTTCGTGGATTCGGTTGGTGTAACCGTGTTTCTCGACCGTCCCATTGAGGAAGTCAGGCTGCGTGTTAATGCAAAACGGTATCTTTACTTGGCCACAAAGCCCATTCATTGGTCGCAGACCGAACTGAAAGATGAGACAACCGAGGAATACAAGGTGGTAAGGTTAAAAGTACGAATTAACAATGAATTGGAAAGTGCCATTCTCAGTTTCGGCGACGATGTAGAAGTGCTTGCACCTGAAAACCTCCGGCTAAAAATTGGCGATAAAATTGAAAGATTGGCGAAGAAATACAAGTATGAAGAAAAGTTGCAGAGTTAGGCGATAGTTTTGCGGCATAAATAAGCATTCAGTACTAACCTAAAAATCGTTTTGTTATGGCAAAGAATAGTTTGCAGAACCAGAAGAATGAAATTTCGTTTGTTTTGAGCGAGAAGGCTAAAGCTATCATAGAAAAGTTTGAGGAAAAACTTCGTGAAGGCAAATACACCGCAGAAAAGAAAAACGGCATTCGTGCTGAATTGTTATGGCAGTTGTTAGGACAGAAGTTTCCGGAGATAGTGCTATCTCTATCTTCTTTGCAAAATGCCAAAGTTGTTCTCGAAGTATTAAGAAAAGAAGAACCTCTACTTTCTCTAGGCCTAGTATTACTCCATTCAGTGGTTCCAATCCAAGAATATGGGATATTGGAGAAAGAGAAAATAGAAACTCTGTATGATGAAATTCCTGCTGTGGTTGACTATTATTGTTATGTAATAGTTAATTACGATGCTGCTTATAGTGTGTTCAAGAATAAGTATTTCGAATTTTGCATGAGACTTTATGGACGCGCCAAGAAAGTGGAATTGTTGCACAATGATGATACTTCTTATCCATTATGGTGGGTGCTTCTTGGTATGGACACAAACAATACTCCATATAACAAACGCAACCGTTATGTTCCCAATGGACAGTTTGATTTGGTCATTTTGAGTGAAGACGAAGATTCTGCTGATGAAAGCACTTTTTATTTGAATGGAAATACGTTTCAAATGAATGATTTTATTAGCGATCATCTTTCAATTGATGGAACATTATTCTACAAGGCTCCTGATTCTTGCATCAACAATGCGGCATGGTTACCTTTTCGTAAATGGGTTGTTGACAATGGCTTCTTACATGGTGTTATACAATTACCCCATACAAAGGAAGGTGGTCAAATCCTCATAATCAACAAACAAAAGTCAGATTCAGTCTTTTTTGTTAATGCCACTCAAGACTTTTGGGAAGACAATAAATTAAATACTGAAAAGTTATTGGAGGCTATTCTTGAAAAGAACCCTTATTATTATAAGGAAATTGCAATAGAAGACTATGTTTCTCACAATAGCAACTATGATACATTTGTTTTACGTCAATTTGCTCGTCAGTTGATACCAACACCAAAAGAGGGGGAGGTGTTGGCCTCTTTAAAAGATTTGGTTGATGTATACGAATCGGAAATAGAGGAAGATGTTTCTTGTTACTTCTTGAATAAACCCTATTATTTCAAAAACGATTTACACGAATCGTTAGAGGCAGTTATGATGCCTCAAGCTCGAAGAGTTCCTAGTAAAAAGTTTTTTTTGCTCAAGTGGGATGATAATGTCATCGGATATGAACCTTCTTGCGCTTGTGCGTATCAAACTGAATTTGATGACTTTAACTATGATTCCTCTACTGGTGTTGAAAACCCTTGTGACTCAAATTATAATCCAATTATTTGCACATACCCCAGTGCGATTGTTTTCAAATTGAAAGAAGCCCCATCCGTTCCAATTGACCCTTATTATTTGGCGAAATTGTTGTCTTCATCAAAAGAGGTTTTTGCCCAACTGGAATGCTACAAACTTCCATATTGTGATTGCGTTATGGAAACAGAAGATTTCTTGTCTGTTGTGGTCGCCATACCGTCAATGGAAGAGCAACAGCGCATCCTCAATTTGGACAGGCAGCATTTACAAAAGGAGACCGTTTCAGCCTTTTCAAATTCAGAGTCGAATGACAAAATAAAAGTGTTGTGGATAGGCTACGACAAAACATTAGAAAAAGTTAGCCCATCATTGGTTGAGATAAGTATTTCTAAACATCAATGTTGGGATGATGCAAAAGGACTTTTGGATAATCGTGATGATTTTTCACAATGGTCTGCTATTGTGTTTGGACCGCATTTCAAAATAGATTCAACCACACCCTCGTCCTCGAGTAATGTGTTTCTTTTCAGTCGTGTTTTGTCAAATTTGTCTACAAAGAATAATTCAGAAATACCATGGTATGTAGTAACTGATGGAAATGATAGTTTCTTGTCAAATCTTTATGATTTTGACCAGTTGACTGGTAGAGAATCAGATTGGGGTGATTTTATGTACAATATGGATAGCAAAGAACAAATGCTTTCATTAATAGAGACGATTAAAAAAGTAGATCCATTTAAGAATTATAAAAATAGGATTAAATACCAATACAGAAAGGTCTTTGATGTCATCGGAGACTATTTCGAACCTGAAAGTGAATCTATAATGACAGATATATTGTCCGCACTGCATTATCCAGAGGAAAATAAAAATTTTAAACCAGTATTGTATTACAATCTCTTGCGTCACATGATAGAGTATTTGTTCAGAGCCGCAAATGTCTTTGGGTTGATACCAGATTATTTTATTGAGGATGGTAGAGTGAACCTTACAGGATGTAGTTTATATTTGTCAGGAAAAGAATTTAATCCTAGTAAAAAATCGGATATTCAGTCAATTTATTATGAGGGAGGCGAGCGTGTGTTTGATGAAAACATAGAAAAAGTCGTAAAAAACATCTTGGATATAACCCACCATCATTCCCATACAACTAATATCAACAAGGAAGACGAAAAAGAGCTTTCGGCATATTATTCGGAAACCCACTCGCCTTATTTGTTGTTCGGTTTCACAATCCAGTTGTGTGAAGTGATTATTTGGTTTGGCAATTACGTCAAAAGCCATAATGATAGGGAAGCCAATTTGGCGAAATGCAAGGTGGTGAAAAAAGAAACTGAATCCATATTGGAACAAAAGCCAGTAATTGAAGAATATGAAGGCAAGACTTTTCTGTTGGAACAAGACGAAAAAGGGAATCTTCATTGTGGATATTGTTTGGTGTCATATAAACAAAACCAAGACAAAATTGGCAACATGGTCTTGTTGAAGGAAGTAGAAGAGAATAAGAACAGCGGTGAATTGAAAAAAAAGTATCCTTATTTTGCCTCAAAAGTTGAACAGGTTGAATAAGTATGGTTTTGCTTTGTATGCTTTAAACATTCATCACCATTAACAAGTTAGAAGAACTCTACAGCGCCTTGAACTCTTTGAAGAAGTTCAATTTACCCATTGAAGACAAGTTATTGAAAGCCGTTGATGAATTAGAGGAAGAGATTATCAAAACAGAAGTTTTGCCTTCTATCACCAAAGACATAGAGCCTCGTTTAAGACAAATCAAAAGAAAGCTGGTGTTAGTGGTTGATTACGACCCAGATGATGTTTTGAGCGTAAAACTGTCCCGTAAAGTCAATATTTCCAAACTCATTGAAGGCAAGAACATTAATGAAAGCTTTACAGCATCTGTTCCTCAGAAAGAAATCCAAAGGTGTTTTTCAAATAAGTCCAAGCCAAAAGGATTGGTGGTGACCTATCGAGACGGCACTGAGATTTGTGAACGTACAGCAATAGAAACTTTTATTAAAGTGTTGAGAGACATCGGCTTGAGCAAAATAAAAGAGATTGGCATCATGCATGGCGAGCACAATCTAATTGACACAAAAAAGATCGCTGAAAAATCGAAAGATAGATGGCAGTATAAAGTGGACGACTACTATGTGTATGTCATTCTTTCCAACGCGCAAAAGATGAAAGACCTTCTAAAGATTTCGGACTATTTTCATCTTGGATTGGATGTGAGGTTTGTCGAATAGCATTTTACTTGGTTTTCAGTTCTTCAATTTCGGCAGATTTACAAATCTGCTGGCTGTGATTTTCCTAACTAATACAAAAACCCTAGCATCCAAAGGGGCAGTATTGCACCAACGGGCGATTTGATGCCTGGTCTTGAACTTCTGTTCGTTTCAGTTCTTGCGTCCGCAATGGGAGCGGAAGTGCGGAACAATCCCCATCGGAGGCGACAGCACTGCCTCCTTAATCGCTTTTAGGGGTTACTAAGGTGAAAACGAATGGGGCTTGTCTTTTACCAACCTTTCAGAACGATTTTTCGAAGACGGTCTTCAGTTTGAAAAAAATGTCTATTTTTGCAACACCAACATAAAACAAATGGATGATAAAGTAATCAACAGCATCAAACAATCACTCCTGCTGAATTTGCCAACAGGAGGGTATGCATTGTTGTATGGCTCGAGAGCAAGAGGAGAAGCCCGTTCGGATTCCGATTGGGATATTCTTATTGTGCTCGACAAAGACAAGCTTCTGCCGGAAGATTACGACATCATCTCCTATCCATTACGCGAACTTGGCTGGGAGCTTGGCGAGAGCATCAATCCTGTGATGTACACCGCCAAAGAATGGGAAGAAAGCAAGTTCACTCCGTTTTATCACAATGTTATCGACGACGCAATTCGACTGGCATGAAACTGACTGACGAAGAAAGAAAACTAATGGTAAGTATGCAGTTGGAAAAGGCACACCGATTCCTCGACCAAGCGGATGAGATGTGCAAGCAGCACTATTGGGACATTGCTTCCAACCGTTATTATTACGCTTGTTACCATGCCGTTCAAGCTTTGCTCATTAAGAACGGATTGTATGCTCACACCCATGACGGGCTTTTGTCCCAATTTGGTTTACACTTCGTCAAAACAGGAAAGATTGACAAGGATTTCGGTGCATTCCTATCAAGAATGGAGCAATTGCGCGAAAAAGGTGACTATAATTGCTTCTATGCCATTACCGAAGAGGAAATTGAGACGATAACCGTTCCCTCCAGAAACTTAATCAAAAAGATTGAAGAGTTGTTGGCGGAATAAATGACAGTAAAGTGTAGGTTCTGCAAGGCTTGCAAGCCGATTTTTTCTTGACACTACATTCCTCAGTTCCAGCAGATTTACAAATTCGCCAGCCGTGATTTTCACGACTAATACAAAAATCCCAACATCCAAAGAGGCAACTTGGCACCAACGGGCGATTCGATGTCGTCGGCAAAGATGTAGGAATCAGGCAAATCCGCATACATGTTGGTTATAGGCAACATTTTTGCCAAAAACTGTTGGTTAAAGACAACAGTATAGAGGCAGATTGCAAATCCAACCGACCGACACTAACAGCTTTCTATCGTTTAACCACTTTCCTGAAAGCGATTCTTCCATCTGCAAACTGCACCTTCACCAAATACATTCCCGAAGGCAATCCGATTAAATCAAGGTCAAAGTCAGGATTTGAAGGTGAGATTTCCTGCAAGACATTACCCATCAAACCAATGATTTGGCAACGAATGGCATTTTCCGACAAGGCGATATGAATCTTGCCCGAAGTGGGATTGGGATAAAGGGCAATGTTTTGATTGTCAGTAAATTTCTTGATTCCAGTCAAATCATCGCCAGTGGTCCAATTTTCGGGGAGACTATTGTCGAAATTAAGGTCTTTCAGTTCGAGATAGGGCCCTTCGCCATCGGCTTCCATGGGCCAAGGCAGGCTGTCGGAATAATGCACCTGGTCGATGATGTTGCCCCAAGCGTCAGCCAGCACAAGGTTTTCCGACTTGTTGGAAAGTTTGCGCGTGTATTGTCCGAAAGGCGTTGTATTGTAATATTCCGTGAACATCAACGAGTCGGAGCAAAGCACAATGGATTGTCGGCCAGCAAGATGCGTACCAGCAGGGAACTGATACGAAATGCCCAACTCGCGGAAATACACACCAGTCAGGTCAACTTCTTCATCGCCGTTGTTAGTGATTTCGATGAACTCAAACAAGTCGCCGTCGATGTTCCACCAGTCCAAAGGATGGTAATGGATTTTGGAGATGACCAAGGGAGGAAGGTCGACATCGGAACAACCTTGGTCGGAACCTATGTTATTGTTCAGCCAGTTGATGCGCTGCTGAATCCAGTTTTTCATGTCGTTGACATATTGTGCGTGCTGTTGCATTTGGTTCCATCGTTGGTTGTCGCGAGGAATGGCTTCAGCAATCAGTGCATCGATTTCGTCAATGCGGTTGCAAACGAAATCATAATTCAAAGGTTGCCCTGGCTCGGTCAGCTCAAACCAGCGTTTGGCCAGATAGCAGCGGAACAAGTCGGTGTCGAACAGGTCTTTCCAAAACTTCGGGCCGTTATTGTCGGTGTTGTTAAACTGCCACACATCGTATTTGCTGCGGTTGCCAAAAGCATCATAACCGAAAGCGAGGTTGTAGTCCCAAACAGGACCTGCCCTCAGTTTGCCCATCCTGTCCTTATGGAAAAAGGTGCTGAATGAATAGACATCCACATTAGAGGCAAACTCGGCAATCATCATGAAGTCGACGAAAGCAGGGATGTCGATGACCGATGGAATGCCCGATGAAGCGGAAGTATTGTGCTGGTTGGAAACGGAAGCGAGGTCGTTAAACACACCGTGGATGTGGTTTTTTTGGGTATTGGTGACATCAGAAGGCTTGGGATAATGGAGAATAAAATCGGTGCTGCTGCCACCCCACCATCCGCCACCATAGCCTTGCATGGTCCAAGCCACAGGGTCACCGCCAGTGGTTTTGTCAGCTTTAACGATATAGCCGCCTGTCACTTCGGGATATTGGTTGCAGGTCTCGTCCATCTTCTCGATGTCGACGCGTCCTTTGTCGGGTTTGATTTTCTCCATGAAAGCATAAAGACCCTTGTAGTCACCGTTGATCACCACTTCGCAATAGACACTGCGTGAAGCGTATTGTCCGAGACGATTCGAGAGCTCGTAGGCCAGCACGTCACGCATTCCCGTCTGGTCGAAAGCCAACGAGTTAAGCACCCAGTCGTTCTCGGCAGGCATGCCCAAAAGGCTGACATTTCTATTGGTGATATCGTCATCCTCGCGGGTCTCGAGGGCATATGGCTTCTTGTTGAGCATAGTTTGAGAGCTGCTGCCACGCCGTTCGATACCGATACGGCCGTCATAGTTGAGGAACTCAGGGTTGTCGATGTCGGTCATGTAGTTGCGCGAGCCGTCCTGATGCCAGATGATTTTCATTGTGCCAGAAACTTTTGGCTCGTCGGGAATATTGACACCACCGTCAGTATCAATGACCACAATAGGTAAGTTGCTATCGGTGAAATTTTGCGCCAAAACCGACAACGAAAACAAAACCAATAATAAAGCTATTATGTTCTTTTTCATATTCTTACGTGTTACTTCCAAAACTGCCACCATTTCTTTTGTCGGCCTTCAACCACTCTTGCATAGCGGCTGCGCGACTTCCTGAGGGTGGAGAATTTAGTGACCGAACCCGCACTAGGACCTTTCAAGGTGGTGATGGACGATCGCGCAGCCACAAAGCCACTCTCGTCGGTATCTTCGATGTCGCCATATTTGTTCTTTTTCGAGGCATAGACGATGACATTGTCGATATACCAACTGTTGATGTGCGCCCCGTGTCCAGTGAAATACAGGCAGAATTGCGGCGACTTGCTCGGCCATTCTTGCATGTCGAAAGTGAGAAGATATTGGCTTTGCACGATGCTGCCTACCAAAGTGTCTTCCCAGATGCTTTCCCAGTCTTCGCCGTTTTGGGAAATGCCGATACCGATTCGCGCGTCGATTTCGCCCAGTGTGGCTTCAAGGGCATGATTGAACTGAAAGTTGATGTAGTCGTATTTTTCCAGCTCAACGATGGGGGTCACAAGGCGGGTCGTGCCTTCAAAATTGAAGTCGGGATACATCTGCATCTCATTCGGCTTGCATCCTGCAAAAGTGGTGTTGGAAATATACCACACTACCCAATCGTCGCCCTTTGCATCCCAACCTTCTTCTAACCAAGAATTGAAGAAACCCTCACAAAGCACCACGTCACCTTGCTGGGCAAAGAGCGGCAAAGTGAATAATATGGCAAGCAGCGTGAGTAAATGTTTCTTCATCCATGTAACGATTTGGCGACAAAGGTATTAAAATTTCGGGAGTTTAGGCGCGTTTTGCCGTTTTTATTATTTTTGCAGGGTAATAATAGACACGCTTTGCGTCACTGCGAGGTACGAAGCAGTCTAGACCATCAACTTTCTGGATTGCTTCGTCCCTCCTCGCAATGACGTGAAGCGACGAGAAAACAACAAATTATGGCCAAAGAGAAAACTGTCTTTTTCTGCAAGGAATGCGGCAACGAGTCGCCGAAATGGTTCGGAAAATGTCCCGCTTGTGGCGCGTGGAACACTTGCGAGGAGTCGACTGTCGTCACGGGGAAAGAGGCCAAATCGGTGAAGAAAAACATTGAGCTTGAGAGCCAAAGTTTGCCCATACCCATCAAGGAAATCACCAATGCCAAGGAACAGCGCATCATCTTGCCCTACGAGGAGTTTAACCGCGTATTGGGCGGCGGCTTGGTGCTCGGCTCGCTTACTCTAGTGGGCGGCGAACCTGGCATCGGCAAATCGACCTTGCTTTTGCAGACAGCCTTGCAACTGGCAGGTAGAAAAGTGCTTTATATCTCTGGCGAGGAGAGCCAGACCCAAATCAAGATGCGGGCCGAGCGCATCGGCATCCACAACACCGACTGTCTCGTCCTCACCGAGACCAACACGCAAGAAATCCTGAAACACTTCAAGAACGTGCAGCCCGATATTGTGGTAGTGGACTCCATTCAGACTTTGGAGTCGCCTTACGTTGATGCTGCAGCAGGTAGCATTTCCCAAATCCGTGAGACGGCCGCCGAGATGAACAAAATCGCCAAGGCCTATCAGGTGCCCGTGTTCCTCATCGGCCACATCACCAAGGATGGCAGCATTGCCGGACCGAAGATTTTGGAGCATATCGTGGACACGGTTTTGCAGTTTGAGGGCGACCGTCACTATGGTTTCCGCATCTTGCGCACTATAAAGAACCGCTTCGGGTCGGCTTCGGAGTTGGGCATCTTTGAAATGAACGCCACGGGTCTTCGCGAGGTGACCAACCCCAGCGAGATTCTGCTCTCACAGCGGGACGAGGAAGTGAGCGGCATTGCTATTGCAGCTACCATGGAAGGCCAACGTCCTATGCTCATTGAAACGCAAGCCTTGGTGAGCAGCGCAGCTTACGGTACCCCACAACGCTCCGCCACAGGCTTCGATATTCGCAGAATGAACATGCTCTTAGCCGTGCTTGAAAAACGAGCTGGCTTCCGACTTTCCATAAAAGATGTGTTTCTCAACATCGCGGGTGGCCTTCGCGTGGATGACCCTGCCATTGATTTGGCTGTCATTGCCGCCATATTATCCTCAAATGCCGATATTCCCATTTCTTCGCGCTATGCCTTTGCCGCCGAGGTGGGTCTTTCGGGCGAAATCCGCGCCGTTACCCGCATCGAAGCTCGTATTGCCGAAGCCGATAAATTAGGTTTCGAGAAGATTTTTGTCTCGAAATACAATGCCAAGGGGTTGGACACCAGTCGCTTCAAAATAGAAATCGTTCCCGTAGCGTCGGTTTATGAGTTAGGGGCGGAGTTGTTTGGGTAAATAGTTTTCAGTACAAGGCAAATTTTGCCTAATAACAAAGCACCCTTCTTTTTGCGAACTATTATTCTTCTAAATTTGCATCAAACCGAATTGGGACTATGTATTCAGCATCCTTTTCCATGCAACCGCCTTTCCAATACTCCAAATTCCAAAGAGCCATGATCGCTTCATCATCAAGAGATTTAAATCTAGAACTTTTTTCCAATCTCACTTTGGCGATTTTGCCTTTTCGGCTCTTCACTATGAAACGCACATAAGGCACCTTGCATTCAAAGTCGATTTGGTCAAGATGGTCTCCTATTAAAACAGCCTTTTCTTCGAGCAACTTTTCAAGACTGAAATTCTGTGCTATTGTGATGGGCCAAGCTGGTTCATAAGTACAAGAGACTTTCATCATATACAATATGTCCACCTTTTCTCCTTGGTATTTTGCTGCCTCGGATGGATTGCAAATCAAATGGGCATATTTGAGAACTTGTTCATCCAAACCATAACCTAATCCTTTGTATATTATATAATCGGTTAATTTGCAATCTTTTGTGATACGAAAAGTAAGGAGTACATTCCCTTGAATATGGTTCTTTTTTGCTTCTTCAGGATAATCTAAAACTGGACTAATACGCGTGTAATAAAAAAGCGATGCATAATCCAATTGGAAATCCTTGGGCATCACATCAGGCCGTACAATGCTGCAACTATCCAAGTCATCGCGAAGGACAATCATATCTTCTTGCGCATTGACCACAAAACTAATGTTAAAAACGAAAAGCAAAGTAAAAAATATCTTTTTCATGAAGTAAAGTGTTATTGATTATTACAGTACAGCCGCGGCATTCCGAATCTTCGCCATCCAACAGATAACATCTTTGTCCTTCCGGGCCATCTGGAGGTTGAATTTGGTCTGGATGCGCATCAACACATCGGCGGGTAGGCCTAGAGCGGCCTCAAAAAGCAAAGCGGTGTTGGTGGTGAGGGGGCGGTGTGCATTGAGTAGTTCGTTGAGTACGGAATAAGACATCCCGATACGCTCAGCAAACGCTCGTTGCGAAATGCCGCGGTCCTCAAGTTCGTCTTTTACAATCTCTCCAGGGTGCGTAAATCTGAAAGGGGTGAGATTGTTGGCAATCATTTCATCTTTAATTCCGTCCATGTGTATCATTTTCTTCAATCATAATGGTTTGACAATTCTATAATATTGCAGATGGTAGCAATCGTTTCAAAAGTAATACAATTAATCGGATTTTTGCAAAAATAGTGATATTTTCTTCTAAAGAATTGGATTTTTGGCGATTATTCTTCAATAACCATCGGATTTTACAACTCAATTCTTGGCAAAGCCTCATTAAAACTACCACGATTGTGCCAAAATTCTCAAGAAAATTGGTGCAATCTATGTGTTTTAAAATGCATGATCTATTAGAAAATCGCCCAAATATGGTAAAAAATACAAGATTTAGTTACTTTCCTATAGAATTTCGCCCAAATATATGGTTTAATAGGTACATTTGGGCGTTTTCCTAATCCGAAAACAATTCCTTGGCGGTAATTTCGCTGTGCAACAAGCCATATTGCTTGCCTTTGGCTACCCCGAAAGGTGTTATCATCGTGTGTACCAGTTTGAGCGGGGTTTTAGTTTCGCTACGGAAAATCATCATCCTTTCGTTGAGTTTTTCCTTGTAATCATTGGTGATGACATAGGGTTTCGAGGCGAATTTCATTTCGCATAGATGCACCATTTTGTCAATACGGGAGATAATCAAGTCGATTTGTGCGCCTTTGTGTTCCACTTGCCCGTTTTCATCCCTTTTGGGCCCTACCCGCCACGAAGAAACCGTGGTGGCGATGCCCGAAATGCCCAATCCTTTTTTGATGGCATTGAGATGCTTGAGACAGACCATTTCAAAGGTAAATCCTTCCCAAGTTTCTACACTTCTGGTCATAAAGTTGTGCATCCAAAATTCAGGATCCTTGTCGTCGTTATTCTCGATGAAACGAAAATAGAATAATGTGTAAAAATCTGCTATTCTGTAGATTGTGTTTTTCTTTTTGCAGCCGAATTGTGCAAATTTCACGATAAAGTCACAACGTTCCAAGTTTTTCAACACACGGGTCAGGTTGCCGCCCGAAAGTCCGGATGCTGTTTCCAATTCATAGCGAGTCAGGCCTTCGCGTTTTGCCGACAAAGCTTTCACGACAGTGATATAACGGTCGGCTTTTGAGAAGAGGGCATTGTAAAGTTCGTCAAACTCGTCGCTGAGTCTTCCGCCGATAGAGAAAAATAGGGCATCGATATTCTGTGGTAGGCTCAGGTTAGGTTCGAGCAGGCTCAAGTAATAAGGCACGCCACCCAGCACCATGTAGCACTGGATGATTTGATAATAGTCCCATCCAAATCCCTTGTTATCAAGATATTGTTTGCATTCGTTGAGCGTGAATGGTGCGACGTAGATTTGTCGCGTGATGCGGTTGTGCAGCCCGCCTTGGTTGGAAACGAGCTTGTCTATCATCCACGAAGTGGCACTGCCGCAGGCAACAAGTACGATATCATCGCGCATGGCAACCCAACTGTTCCAGAAATACTCCAATGCCTCCACAAAGTCGCTGGTTTTGTTGTCGATCCAAGGCATTTCATCGATGAAAATAACCTTTCTTTGGTGGCTGCTATGCTCCAATAAAGTTGCTAGGGCGTCAAAGGCCTCGCTCCATGTATTCAGTTGGGGCTGATTGGCAAAAGTGCCATATTTGGCTAATGCCTTCGCGAAATTCTCCAATTGTTTCTTCTGCGTGGCTTTGTGTGCGCCCACATAATAAAATGTGTAGTTGTCGTGGAAGAAATTGCGCACAAGAAAGGTCTTCCCGATGCGTCGTCTGCCATAGATGACAACGAACTCCGAACGCTCGGAATTCATGCATCGTTCCAGTTCTTCCATTTCGCGTTTCCGCCCGATGAGTGTATCCATGTTTGGGTGTCATTTTGCTGGCAAAGATACACAAACTTTTTTGGATTCTGCAAGAAAATAGCCCAAATGTGGTATAAAAATACAAGATTTGGTCGATTTTTTATAGAATTTCGCCTTAATATTATGGTATTTTAAATGCTTTGGGGCGGTTTAAGAGTTGGGGAGAGAGTTGTTCGGATAATAGTTTTCTATCACTTTACGCCAAAATGCCTTACGTGTTTCAAAAATCTCTACTTTTGCAGAAACAAAGAAATGGACCAAGAAAAAATCATATTAGGCATTGACCCCGGCACGATGGTGATGGGCTACGGTGTCATTCGTGAGCAGGGCAAGAAGATGGAGCTCATCACGATGGGAGTCATCAACTTAAGGAAGCTCGAGAATCAGGCACTGAAGCTGAAGAAAATCTTCGAGCGCGTCTTGGAAATTATCAACGAATACCACCCCGATGAGTTGGCCATCGAGGCACCGTTTTTTGGGAAAAACGTGCAGTCGATGTTGAAACTGGGTCGTGCCCAGGGTGTGGCTATGGCAGCTGCGCTCTACCGCGACATCCCCATCTTCGAATACTCGCCCAAGACCATCAAGCAGACCATCACAGGTAACGGCAACGCTTCGAAAGAGCAAGTGGCTAAGATGCTGCATTTCATGTTGAAATCGGAAGAAGACCCTAAGTTTTTCGATGCC
>DAIOUZ010000033.1:0-20992 GCA_036759285.1 Candidatus Limiplasma sp.
TCCTTTCTTTTTTGATGCTATTGGACTTGTGATTAGTCGCCCAGCGTGGCCACCATAACGGCCTTGATGGTGTGCATGCGGTTCTCGGCCTCGTCGAAGACGATGCTGTTCTCGCTCTCGAACACGTCCTCGGTGACCTCGATGCCGTTCAAGCCGAACTTCTCATAAACGTCGCGGCCGGCCTTGGTCTCCAGATTGTGATACGAAGGCAGGCAGTGCATAAACTTGCACTTGGGATTGCCCGTCTTTTTCATCAGTTCTGCGTTGACCTGGTAGGGCATCAGCATATTGATGCGCTCTTTCCACACGCTGTCGGGCTCGCCCATCGACACCCAGATGTCGGTGTAGATGAAGTCAAGACCCTTCACGCCCTTCTCCACATCGTCGGTGACGGTAAGCTTGGCACCGGTTTCCTTGGCGATTTCCTGGCACTTCTTGACCAGATCTTTGGCCGGCTGCAGTTTCTTGGGGGCGATAATGCGGATGTCCATACCCATCTTCACACCGCCAACCATCAGGCTGTTGCCCATATTGTAGCGGGCATCGCCGATATAAGCGAACTTCACCTGGTTGAGGGGCTTGTCGGTATGCTCCTGGATGGTGAGGAAGTCGGCCAGAATCTGAGTGGGGTGAGCTTCGGCGGTAAGACCGTTCCACACGGGAACACCGGCGTATTCGGCCAGCTCCTCGACGGTGGCCTGGTCGAAGCCACGATACTCGATGCCGTCGAACATGCGACCCAGCACGCGGGCGGTGTCTTTCATGCTCTCCTTGATGCCGATCTGACTACCAGTGGGACCGAGGTAGGTCACGTGGGCACCCTGGTCTTTGGCGCCAACCTCGAAGGCGCAGCGGGTGCGGGTCGAGGTCTTTTCGAAGATGAGGGCAATGTTCTTGCCCGTGAGGCGGGGTTGTTCGGTACCTGCATACTTGGCGGCCTTGAGGTCGGCGGCAAGTTTCAGGAAGAACTTAATCTCTTCCGGAGTGAAGTCCAACAACTTCAGGAAGTTTCTGTTTCTGAGGTTAAATGCCATTTTTCTTGGATTTAAGATTTGATATTTAAAGATTTAAAATTTCAAGATTCTTTTGACTATGGCTGATGGCTGATAGCCAATGGCCCGCTTCAGCAAAAGGTGTAGACTTTGACTCATTGGGTGAAGCGAGCCATAAGCCATTGGCTATAGGCCATAGTCATAAAATCGCTGCAAAATTACTCTTTTTTCCTTTACCTTTCAATTAATTAAACAACTATCTTTGCGCCATGATTATCCTTGACAATATTGTTGTTTCTGACGAGTTTCTGAATGCCCAGTTCTGCTGCTGCCTACCTCGCTGCAAAGGTTGGTGCTGTGTGGCCGGTGATGCCGGTGCGCCGCTCGAAGCCGCTGAAATAGAGCAGATTGAAGACAACCTCGAAGCCATCAAACCCTATATGCGCCCCGAAGGCATCAAGGTGGTGGAAGAAAACGATGTCTACGACTACGATGAAATGGGCGAACTCGTCACGCCTTTGGTGAACGGCGAGGAATGCGCTTTCGTCTATTTCCACGAGAACGGCACGGCCCTCTGCGCCATCGAGAAGGCCTACTTGGAGGGCAAATGCGACTTTTGGAAACCGATTTCATGCCACCTCTACCCTATCCGTTTGGTGGAAAAAGACGGCTTCACCCACATCCTTTACCATGAATGGAGCGTGTGCGTACCCGCCAAGCGCAAGGGCGAACGCGACGGCATCCCGCTGTGGAAGTTCCTCCGCGAACCTATGATTCGCAAATTTGGAGAAGATTGGTATAATCGGTTGGAGAAGATGATACAAAAAGGATAGGCTCTGTCTTTTGACAAAAAGCCTATCCTATTGAAACACAACTACTTTTACTTGTCGCTTTCCCGATGTGCGGCACCGCCGTGCAGCACCTCCCAGCGCCGCATCCGCTCGTAGAAAGCCTTCATGGTGTCTTCTTCGTTGGTGTCTATGATGACTTCCTTCTGCTCAACGGGCGGCTTCTTGTTTTCGCCGTTTCTCCCTTGATGGCATCCTGCCAGCAGCAGGACGGACAAAGCCGCCACTGCTGCTGCTAGGATCAGGGTGCTTACTTTTGTCTTCATTCCTTCACCACCTTCCTCACGCACTTGCGGCCTTCGCTGTCGGTGATGTTGACGAAGTAGATGCCAGCGGGCAGGCTGCTGATATCCACCGTGAGCCGTTCGCCCTCACCTTGAGCTTTGGCCACATGCTGCCCGAGCATGTTGACGACTTCGGCTTGCTTCAGGCCTTTTCCCATGATGATAAAAGTGTTTTTGGCAGGGTTGGGGTAAATCTCACAGAATGCTTTTTCTGTTTGGTTTTCATCAACATCGTAATCAGGTAGTGGTGTTATACTGTAGTGGATTTCAATTCGTTTGACATCGATGTTGCAAATCTCTTGGTTTTGTCTTTGCAGATAATCTTCAGCAAATACATAAAACTCTGGTCTCCAGGTACCTTCCTCCCACTTGTCATCTCCCCATTGTTCAAATGTGACCATGGTGGGATATCCTGCGTCGTTCAACTCATATAGGGCTCGATGGGTGCTTACGAATGCTCCGTCTTGCCATTCTTTCAACTCCGAAGCAGTCCGAAATCCAGCATAGTCATATACATTGTCGATAAATTTGACGTTTTCCCACTGGCCATTATTCCACTTTTGTGTGAGAATGCTTGTGCAATGATTGAGATTGTCGTATGAACAGGACTCAAGTGTGTTGTTGGAATAAACACCGTTGTCGCAGGTTTCGTTCAAGGTGCTGAGCAAGAGGCCGTCATCAGAGTATTCCTTTGTGACACGTTGCGTGATGCCCCAAACACCGTCCTGGAGACGCTCGGTTATGGTAGTTACCACGTTATCATAATATTCGAGGTGGAGGGTGACAACATGCACATGGTTGCTGTTATAGGATTTTTTCGATACCAATCTTGACAGGCCGTCATATTGAAACACGGCACTGTCGGTGCAAATCCAAGATTGTTCGCCAGAACGAATGTTTCCATACGTCATTGAATAACTGGCTTGTGTAATGAGCAGATTGTCTTGGTAGGAGCAAACCTCTTTTGACACATCGGCTCTTGGGGCTTCGCAGTCGTATCCTACATAATCGGTGCAAATCACATTGTGATTTTGGTCGTATTCATATTGATGGTCACGGACGACACAAGATTCACCTTGATAAGCATCAACCTTCATTTGGCTCAGGAGTCCGGAGGAATCGTATGAGCATTGGAAATTCCAAACGCCGCCATAATACCAATCAGGATGGACTGAGATATCATAATAGATTATGGCCGAATCTGGCTGGCAGATGTTAGAGTTCTGGGCTTGAGCCTGCGCAATATGGAAGCCAGCCACAACAAGTAGTACAATCAAACATTTTTTCATTTCTTTATAATTTTAGGTTAAACATTACTTTTCATTCTGTACATGCAGCTCGTTAGTAGTGCTGTGATGATTAATTATGTCCTTTTCATTGCGTGTAGTTTTAATAGGTTTGAATTTTGCCGCAAATGTAGGACAAAGGCTTCCTCACGTCAAGGAAATGATGGTACGAAAAGGAACGAAGAAAAAAGGCAATATCTTGAATGATAACTAATTAATCATTCAGAAAGCATGTTGCGAAGCGTATGGTAAAGGCTTTCGTTTGCCCCAATAATACGGTTGATTTTTCTACTTCGGTCGCAAACCGTTGTATAGGCTCGCTGCATCAAGGCGGAAATGTCGGCCTCGTTCAAGCCAAGCAAAAACAGGTAACAATAGTCCATGTCGTTATCGGTCAACTTAGGGAATTGCTTGCGAATTTGAGAAACGAATCGCGGCAGATTCGTTTCAGCCGCATCACGCAAAGCCAATAGCTGTTCCTTGCTGAGTGCTTTGTCCTTGTAAATCAGGTAATCCATCTTCGACTTGAATTGTTGAGTGTGTACAAGATCTACAATGTAAAGGCTAATAGGAGTATTTACAAAAGCCTTATAATCATCGGAAAGTTCGGCTTCTGAAGAAACAGTTTTCGCCAACATCTGTTCCAGTTGGTTCGAAACATCACGCAATTCCTCATTGCTTCGCTTCAAGCGACCAGAAAGGGCGGCTTGTTGCATCTTATGGGCTTGCCGCTCAGATTCCATCTCTCGTTGGTGATGCTTTTCCTTATCCCTCAACTGCTTTTTGCCTCTGAGCTTTGCCAAAACAAAAATGACCAAGGCAACCAAAATGGCAATTGGGATAATAATACTCATGACTTTCTTGATGGCTTTTTCTCGCTCCTCTTTGGCTTGCTTCTGTTGTTGCTGATTCATAAATGACTGATACTGGTCTTCAAGTCGAGAAACCAAAGCCTTGTTTTGGCTTTCAGCTTTTGTTTGATTGGCCAAAAACCGCACACATTCATCCGATTTCTCTTTGTTATCAAGACTATCGTATATAATCCGTAAATAATCAGCCGCTTGTATTTGAATAGTCACGTTCTCTTTGTTTTCATACACAGGTACTAAATAGAACAAAGCAGAATCAAACATCATCTTCTTGAAAAAAATACCACCTATAGTCAAACTACGAAGCAAGTACTCGATTTCACTATTTGCTTGTGTTTGGATTTGTTTTAATGTATTCAGTGACTGTTCATACCCTCTTCCTAACTGATAATCACAAAGCGCCTTTGTCGAGACCAAATCTCTGAACAGAAGACCATTGTTGTTGGGTAATCCATGTATTGCTTGCTCATAATAATCACTCGCCTTAGTTTTTTCCCCCATTTTGTCATACTGCTTCCCCAAACGATAAAGAATATTGGAAATGCCTTGAGGAGAGGTAGGCTCTATTTTACAGAAAACGAGAGCATTTTGATAACAATCAATGGCAGGCTCCATCATAAACTGTTCCGAAAACATGTCTCCAAGACGGTTATAAGTATAAGTCATGAACCTCGCCTTGTGTCCCACCAAGTCCTTATCCTCAAAATGTTCTTCCATCACCTCCAAGGTCTTCAGGTACTCCGCGCAGGCCTCCACCACACTGTCGTTTTCGTAATAGCCTACACCATTGATGTAATGGGCGCGGGCGGAGAGGAAAACATTTTGTTCTTTGGACGGCCCTTCGACCCTTCGACCATGCTCAGCGACCGCAGGCTCAGGGACCTGTGTGATACTGTCGAAAAAGGCCACGGCTTGTAACAATTCCGTGCGGTTGACTTGGGCGTAATCGTTTTTGTATAGCAATTCGGACAATAACAGGTGGGCGTAATGGCGGTTGTAGGCTGTGGCGGTAGAGACGCAAAATTTTGTGTCAATGCAGGTGTCAAAACACGGTAGGAGACAGGTCAGGGCACTGTCGGGCTGGTGCCATAGGAGGCTGTCGATGGCTAACAGTTCGGGGGTCGGCCCTTCGACGCTTCGACCATGCTCAGCGACCGCAGGCTCAGGGACCTTAGTTTTTGAAGTGCAGGCGGCCACCGCCAACAACCCCAGCAACAGCATTCCTATGAAAGATTTCCTCCAAACCATTTTTGCCTAAAGAATAAATTACATGCAAAAATAAAAAAAATAATTCTGCGTTTGCAATTTGTAGTATCTTCGCCACCCAAATCACAAGGAGTGAAACGCCTGTTTTTCATATTAGCCCTGGTATCGTGTTGCCTCACCGCGGTGGCACAAGGCCATGACGACGACAAACGTATCGATTTCTACGGCTATGTGGTCACCGCCGACAGTCTGAAACCGATTCGCAACACGCACGTCATCAGCAAGTTGGCACATTGCGGCACCATCACCGACCGACAAGGTAAGTTCCACATCCAGGCCCGGCAAACCGACACACTATGGGTGAGCTGCATCGGCTACACGCGCCGTCTCGTCGCCCTCGACGCTTCCCTCTCTTCCAGCGACACCCTGGTCGTCCGGTTGTATCCCGAAACCATCACACTGCGTGAGGTGACCGTGTTGCCTTTCAGCAGCTACGAGGGTTTCAAGGAAATGCTCATCACCATGCCGAGCATCAAGGTGCCCGACGAGATCGAACGGCTCTACGAAGACCTCGACGACCTCTGGCTGAGCCGTGCCCCGGCAGGCAATGGCATGGTCACCGTCAGCGCGAGCCCGATACAATACCTCTACGACAAATACAACGCTTCGGCCCGCCGACAAGCCACGCTGTTGCGCAACCGACGCATGTACAACGAAGTACTCCGCGAACAAGGCCGCACCGACGAACTCCTCCCCGACTCCTTGGATTTCGCCATCGACTACAAGATGTATGAACTCGACGAAGCCGCCGAAGCCAGAAAAAACAAGAATGAAGTTGACACGGTAAACAAAGTGGGCAAAATCAAGCCGATGGTTCCGAGGAAAAAATACATCCGTTTCGGAAACTAAACCTTTTCGTCATGACCCTCCGCGACTGGCTCCATAGCATCCTCGACCTGTTCTATCCACGTGTATGCGCCGCCTGCGGAGAAGCCTTGCTCAAAGACGAGGAGACCGTCTGCCTGAAATGCCGCTATCTCTTACCCAAGACAGGCTATGAACTGAACCCCGACAACCCTTTGGCACAAACTTTCTACGGCAGGGCAAGGTTCCATGCGGTCACGGCTTGTTTCTTCTTCTCCAAGCAAGGCAAGGTGCAACACCTCATTCATGAGCTGAAATACAAGGGCAACAAGGAAGCGGGCATTTTTCTCGGACAACAACTCGGCGAAAGCATCAAGGAAGCACCTCTGTTTCAAGGCATTGACTACTTGATTCCCGTGCCCCTGCACCCCAAACGCGAGAAAAAACGCGGCTACAACCAGAGCCTGATGATTGCCCAAGGCATCCACGAGGTGACTGGAATTGCTATTGGTAACAAATACCTCGTCCGTGCCGTCTACACGGCCACACAGACCAAGAAATCGGCTGAAGAGCGTTTCAAGAACGTGAAAGACATCTTTGAAGTGCGCTTTGCGGACGAACTACAAGGGAAGCATGTTCTCCTCATCGACGATGTGCTCACCACGGGTGCCACCTTGGAGTCGTGTGCGCGTGCATTGGAAAACATTCCAGGGATTACGATTAGCGCGGCTACGGCGGCTTGTGCCGGGAATTGATGCTTTTTTTTCATTTTTTTGCAATTCCAACCGACAAATCACTACTTTTGCACCAAAGCTTTTCAATCAAAATAATTACTAACCTCAAAATTCACACATTATGAAAAAGATTACATTGGCCATTGCCGTTGTCATCATGGGCTTTGTCATGGCCTCATGTGGCAACAAGGTATCACCGAGCGAAACCATCCTTAAGGCCGCTCAGGAGTTCTTCGACCAAGCAAAAGCCAAACTCTCGGCCATCGATAACACCGAGGACTTTTTAGCTTTTATCAATAGCTTCAACGCCGAAAGGGAAGAATTCAGCCAGAACCTCTTCGCCGACTATGTTGATGAAGAAGGCAACGTCACGGGCTTCACGGAAGAAGAAATCGTCAACCTTCAAACCAAGCTCTCCAACATCGCCACTGAGTACAACAAAGAAGAGGCCAACAAGGCTGCCGAGTTCATAGCGCCCATCATCGAACGTTACGAGAATGCAGTCAATGCGCTGTCCGAGGCCATCGGCAACGCGGATGAAGAAACCTTTGACAAGTTGGTCGAGGAATATGAAAGCGTCGAATCCGAGTTGGCTTTGTTTGAAGACTACGACAACGTCCTTCCTGAACTGCAAGAACGCGGCCAAGCCGCCGAAAGCAAGCTCAAACAAATTCTTGAAAATTTCTTGGAGCAATAAAACGACGGGCCAACTTTATCAACAGTATCACTAAAACAAAGTATCATGAAAAAATTGACAATGATCATTACAGTTGTAATCATTGGTTTCGTCATGACCTCCTGTGGCAACAAAGAAAAAAAACTGATGAACAAAGCCAATGAGTTGTACACCCAAGCCGAAACAGAATTGAATTCCATTGACAACTGGGGAGATTTCGTTACCTTTTTCCAGAACTTCAAACAGAAATCCGATGATTTTAAGGCAGGCTATTCCAACTTGAAGTTATCGCAAGAAACCCAAGATTTTCTTTCCAACAAGAAAGAAGCCTTTGACCAAATGGAATCACAAAAAGCTGGTGAATTATTTGAACCTATTTTAGTAAAAGGGGAACAATTTGCTAAAACATTTACTGACTTTAGTTTGTTATATTTGATGAACTACCCTCTAGAAGGAGTTGAAGAAAATGTGATAGAGGAAAAAATACGCAAAGGCCTTGGTGTTGCCCCAGATGCTTCTGACGAGGAGTTACAAAAAGCAGAAAACACCGCTTTGGGCATCACTTCAGATGCTTCTGATGAAGAGAAAAATAATGCCTTAGAAGATTGGATGAGAACTAATTTTGGTATTGACTCGTTTAAATTTGAAGAAGACGAGAAAAAAGCTATAGAACACCTCGATAGCATATATGACAATGAGTATGACAAGATTTCGATTCTAAAAAGTTTTGACAGGTCTTCTGACGAATTGAAAGATGTTTTGCCGAAGGATTTGAAAGAACGTTTTGAAAAATATAATAATACCATAGCTGAGATAGATGAGATAATGGCTTTGACGGTTGTGACGCAGGTAAAAGAGGATTAAACATTGTTGTGTTTCCAAAAAAAGAGACGGTTACCATACTGTGGCCGTCTCTTTTTTACTCAAAAGTAGAAAGCGGCGGTAAGTAGAGCTTACGATTCGTAAACGCTACCTACCGCCGCAGTTTCCATTATTATTGGCTCTCCATTCCCCGAAGGGGAATCTCAAGAGCTTATTCGTAAACCTTCACCTCAGTCTCTCCATTGAGAACCATCAGGCCGTTGAGAGCCAAGGCCTTCATTTCGTCCTCACCGGGATAGACATACACGGGAGCGATTTTCTCCACATGGCTCTTCACCAAAGCGCAGAAGCCCTTGTCGTAGGCCATGCCGCCCGTGAGGAAGATGGCATCCACATCCATGCTCATGGCCGAGGCTGCGAGTCCGCCGACTTCCTTGGCCACTTGGTAAGCCATGGCTTTGTAGACCTTCTCCCATTCCTTGTTGCCAGCCTTCACAGCATTTTCAACCTCAAGGGCATCATTGGTGCCAAGGTAAGCTACGAAGCCGCCCTTGCCTTTCAGCATCTGGCCGATTTCCTTCTTGGTGTATTTGCCGCTGAAACAAGCATCAACGAGGAATCCCGCCGGCAGGCTACCAGCGCGTTCAGGCGTGAAAGGACCGTCGCCGTTCAAGGCGTTGTTGGTATCAACCACGCGACCTTTCTTGTGTGCGCTCACGCTGATACCGCCGCCCAAGTGGATGGCAATGATGTTCATGTCCTCATATTTCCTGCCAAGGTCTTTCGCCAATTGGCGGGCGATAATCTTTTGGTTCAGCGCATGGAAGATGGAAATGCGCGGGAACAGCGGGTGACCCGAATAACGCGCCACTTCGTCCATTTCGTCGACCACGACGGGGTCGGCGATGTAGGCCTTCACACCGATTTCCTTGGCAATGTCGTTGGCAATCAAGCCGCCGAGGTTGGAGGCGTGTTCGCCGTTGTAGCCTTCGTTAAGGTCTTTGATCATGAGTTCGTTCACTTCGTAGACACCCGAAACGAGGGGACGAAGCAAGCCGCCACGACCCACGACACAAGACATTTCGCTCAAGTCGATGCCAGCTTCTTTCAGCTCACGCTTGATGGCTTCGGTGCGGAAGGGCTTCTGGTCGGCGATGTGCTCGTATTTCGAGATTTCTTCAGTGGTGTGCTTCAGGTTCTTCTTGAAGACTTGCTCTTCGCCTTCAAACACCGCAATTTTCGTCGAGGTGGAACCGGGGTTTATCGTTAAGATTTTGTATGCCATAATGATGTATTTTTAATTGGTTACGCTATCATTGCGGCCAAAGCAATGGAATAGAGTTTCGTCTTCGATGTGTCGCCGCGCGAGGAGAGCACGCAAGGCACCTTGGCGCCCATCAGCATGGCACCCACTTCGCTCTTGTCGAACTTGGTGCAGCACTTGTAGAACACGTTGGAGGCTTCGAGGTTGGGGAACACGAGGCAGTCAGCATCGCCGGCCACGGGGTTCTTCATGCCCTTGATGGCAGCGGTCTCGGCATCCAAGGCGAGGTCGAGGCTGATAGGACCTTCCACCATGCAGCCCTTGATTTGGCCGCGTTCAGCCATCTTGGCTATGATGGCGGCATCGACGCAGGCGGGAATGCCAGCACTCATTTGTTCAGTGGCGGTCACCAAGGCGACTTTCGGGCACTCAACGCCGAGTTTCTTAGCCACGGTGGTGACATACTTCAGCAACTGTTGTTTCTGTTTGATGTCGGGCAACGGGATGATGGCGCAGTCAGAGGCCACGAGCAGCTTGTGATAGTTGGGATTCTCAATCACCGCGACGTGGGCCAGGGTGACGTTGGGCGGACAAAGGCCACGTTCCTTGTTGAGAATGGCGCGCATGTACTTGTCGGTGGGAAGCAGACCCTTCATCAGGATGTCGGCATCGCCAGCGTTGATGATGTCGCAAGCCATGGCAGCGGCTTTCACATCGACGGGCTCGTTGATGACCTTGAAATTGGCCATATCGATACCTTCAGCCTTGCACACTCCGGCAATCACATTCTCATCACCAAGGAGGGTGGCTTCGATGAGGCCTTCCTTAACGGCAGCGTTCACTGCACAAATCGTGTGATCATCGTTGGCATAAGCAGCCACTAAACGTTTCTTGGGTTTGCTGCGCAAAACCTCGAACATTTGTTCTAATTTTCTGATTTCCATAATTCTGTATTTAATGATTTAAAATTCAAAGATTCAAAATTGAATATAAATTTTGCAAAAATACAAAATAAAAGTATTTCCACAAAAGAAATCGTCAGATTCGACGTGGTCAAATCGCTTTATTCAAAAAAAGATTCCGATTCGATTAATAATAAATAATATTTAAATCCAATCGTTTTTGCTGCAGTTTTTCGACTTCACGTGCTTTTACCTTGGTGTTGTATACCTTGAGTTGCTTGAGTGAAGCGATGTCCTCAACGGGCGACAGACTCTTCACATTGGTGTTGTTGACAAAAAGATTCTCCAACTTTTGCAGACCCGACAAGGGCTTCAGCGACTTCACGGGTGTACCACTGGCGTTCAAAGTCACCAGATTGTTCATCTTCGAAAGCGATCCAAGGTCCTTGATTTGGGTGTTCTCCAAATTGAGCGACTCCAGCATTGTACTCCCCTCGATGGGCGACAAATCACTTATGGGATTATTCTCCGCATTGAGTTCAAGCAAATACTTCTTGTTGGCCAATGGCGCCAAGTCATGAATGGCTTGGTTGTTGATAGTCAGTCGTTCCAGCCAAATGAAGTCTTGGATGGGTGCCAAAGAAACGATAGGCATTTCTGAAGGAATGGCCAGTTCTGTCAAATCGACAATCTTTTGCAGTTCAAGGGCACTAGGCGTTTCGGCCTGACAATTGATATGTGACTTGAAAACGGCCTGCCAAATCGGGTCAATGCCGTTCCACCATGCTTGCAGTTGCCTCGTCTGATAAACCACCGTAACCTGTCGTTGGCTTTCTTTCAGGTCGATAACGTTTTTCCGTGTGATGGTGGAATCGGCCCAAATGGTTTCAATACTGTTGTCGTTCACTAAAGGCGTAAGATCAACTATCGGCGTGTTCCTGATATTCAAAAACTTCAGGTTGTTCATCTCCTGCAATGGAGTTAAGTCTTTGATGTAGGTGTTTTCGACATTCAGGGATTCCAGATTGGCCAGTCCTTGGATGGCGAAAAGATCAGGGATCTCGGTTCGCGAAGCATTCAATGATTTCAGGTTGGTAAGACGGCTCACCGGCAACAGGTTCTGAATGTAGGTGTTGCCCGAAAGGTCGAGTTCCTGCATATTGATGATTTGGTGCAGCTGCTCAGCGGTGGGTTCCGCATCAATCTGCAATTGCTTCGAGAACAAGGCCTTCCAATAAATCGGGAGGTTGTTCCACCATTTCACCAAAGCCTCGGTGTCGAATATCACCAACGTGAAAGGATTGGTCATCGTGAAAGAGCTGGCTTCCTTGTCACCGATCTTGGAATGGTTACAATAGATCTTGTTCAGTCTGCGGTTGTTTTTCAATGGCGTAAGGTCGCTGACAGGAGTGTTGCTGCAACGCAACTCTATCAAGTTCTCCATCTCACTCAAGTCTTGCAGATTATTGACGGGAGTCCCTGAGATATCTAGGATTTGCAGAGAAACCAGATGGCTGATGGGGGCAAGATCGCGCACCGAGGTGTTGCTGATGTCCAACGACTTCAAATTGCTGAGGTCCTGCAAAACACTGATATTCGAAATCCTGCAGCCGCTCATGTTGAGCGAGGTAAGGTTGGGACAATTCTTCAAATTATTAATCCGGTTGACCATCGTGTTGGCGATGTTGAGTTTGGTAAGGTTCCTCAACGAAGTCAACACCGAAATATCGTCAACATTGGTGTTCGACACTTCCAATTCCTCGAGCGTAATCTCATACTTTAATGGGGACAAGTCATCGATCAAAGTAGAATCGGCGCGCAACACCTTCAGTTTGTTGGCATTGAGCAACGGCGTGAGATCATTGATGGAAGTACCTGAGATATCGAGCCATACGATATCCGACAACTCGCCAATGGGTTCCAAAGAAATAATCTCGCGAATCCCCGAGACATCGACACGCTGTTGTTGGGTGATATATTTCAGTTTACTGTCGAGTTCGGTCATATTGTCTTTGAAAACCTTTTCCGTGACGACGGTCTCGCCCGTGGTGGGGTCAACCATGGGCAATGACACCTTAAAGGAGGTATTTGTGATTTCGCCGACCTGCTCCACCGGAATGCTGTCATAAAGCATCACCCCTTCGCCCAATCGGCTTTTCCAACTCTTGGTAAGCCCATTCCACCAATTATGGAGCGATTCGGTCTCGTTAATCTTTGAGGTGTAGATGCTCGCAATCTTCAAGCTGCTGTTTTGACGGTCGAGGTTGATTTCGATGAAACGGTTTTTGTTGTTGTCAATGCTCTCGTTGTAAATCGTCAAAGCCTTGAGGTTTCTCGTCAGCGAGACCTTGAAAAAGATGCTGCCATTTTCTCTGGTATTGTTGGCTATGCTTTGCACATCGAACTTGAACTGGGCTTGCTTGAAGAAGAAATCGATGTCTTTGAGATAGGCTTGGACGTCTTTGTTGATGGACGTCCTGCGGTTGATATCCAGATCGTCTTCTATCTGAACCTTATCGTCGATGAAAATCTTGTTCCAGCTTTCCGTGAACACGATTTCTTTCTCGAAGGCTGAAGATGTGCTGTCGCCAAGGAAGTTCAATGTCTCTTCCAAATAAGCGATCAATGCGTTGATTTCGGTTTCATATTTCGCCATATCGGCTTTCGACAGTTTCTGTGCTTGAACCGAAACCGCAAAGCCCAGTATAAGTACTAAGAGCGTAGCTATCTTTTTCATGGTTGATAGAATTTAATGAAACTAGTTTTTTCCTTTTCCGGCATATAAATGATGTTCGACATGAGCCAGCCTGAATTGTAGCCGGAGCGGTTGAACCATGACACTTCGAAATACCAGTCCTTGATTTGCAGGACATGGAACTTGACGCCGTCGACATGTTGGAACACCATTTTTCCTCTCTTGATTTCGTAAAAGAAGAGAGTTAAATAATCAGGGTGATAATCTTTTGAGGCGTAATACTCGATGACTTCCGGAGTTTGAAACGCCTTGTAAATGTTCATAAAATCAAGCTCGTGGCTCATGGGATGCAAGAAATGCTTCTCCTTCTCTGTCATCTCACCTGTTGGGAAAAGCTTGTTGAATTCGGGGAAATAGACATTGGTCAGCACCCATTTCGAGCCTAGGCCTTCCTTTTCAACGGCCAAAAAGAGCATGACTTGAACATCCTTGCCCTCATATCGAAAAGTAGTCGAGACCTCCGAATACCAACGGCCGCCCAAAAAAGTCATATAGCTGGAGTCACTTTTAGTGACATCTTCGATAAAATAGCGTTGCAGCTCCGTTTGGGAGCCATAACGCTCTTGGTCGAACAGGATGGGCAAGGATTGCCGACGCATCTCGTTGCTTCTGTATTTCGGATCCTTCGGGTTCAGCTTGAAGCCAAATTGGTCTTCCTCATAGTTGAAACGGCGGATGAACTGACCCATTTGTTTGGTCATGGCGTAGAGCTCGGTCTCGTCCATCTTAAAATCACCAATCGTCTGCCCCATTACGGGACAGACGAAGGCTATAGCAAGTGCCAGAATGAAGATATTTCTAGCGATTCTCATCTATTAGTCGTTTCCTTCACACGCATGTCGCCAAGCAACACATCCCAGAAACCAATGGTGCGGCCACCAATCTGGGTCTCCTTGCGTCTCACGTACACGGTGATGTCTTTCTTGGTGGTGTCTTTATAGGTTAGGTTGCCTTCGCTATCGTAGCCTCTGAACGACTGGAAGATGGTGATGACTCCGACGTAGGTGCCATCAGGTTGCGGCTGAAGGTCGCTGACATATTCGATGTTGTACCATTCGATTTCGACGCGGTCGTAGTTCAAGCGCATCAAGTGCTCGAAATATTTACGGACACGATAGTAAGTGATTTGGTTGGAACCCAACGATGAAACGCCAATTTCGGCATCGCTCATAAAGAGTTCCTCAGCACGGTCGATGACGCGGTTGGCCTCGCTGAAAGGTGTTTCCTTCGAGCCTACAATCTTGATGTATTTGCTCAGGTCTCTCACCTTTTCCAAAGCAAGGCTGTCGATGGCCTGCTTGCGTTCGAAATCTATTCCGTCCTGTGCCATGGCGCTACCCACAACGCACAACGCAATCACTAATGTGGCAATTATCTTTTTCATTTCTTTATCAATTCAAGTTCGTTAATCTTTCCGTCTTGGTTGTATTTGATTTCATGCACTTTCTCCGTAGCTTTCTTCTGGTCTTTCACGTAGTTGAGATAGTTCTCAATGGTGGTCGGACGGTCGTAGTCGTTGAAACCTGCATTCTGCTTGATGATGATGAGCACCGGCACGTCGGGCGACTCAAACATGCCCAAGGTCTCGTTGATAACGCGGTTGGCCTGGTTGACGCTACTGGCATTGGCGATGCTGTTGAAATTACGCCCCAACACGGCATCGGCGGCGTTGGCTTTCTCGCGTTCCTCGCGTTCGCGGCGTTCCTCTTCCTCTTTTTGGGCACGTTCGCGGGCCAGTTTCTTTTCTACTTGGAGAAGCAAATCGTCAACCTCCGGATTTTGAAGATTCCAATCTTTGATGGTCTGAACACGGGCCTCTTTTTCCTCGAGCGACCAAAGCGTCTCATCATCAAGGATGGAGGTCAGGTCTTTCTTGGCTTGTTCGACCCTTGATTTGTACTCAGCCTCAGCGGCTTCCTTTGCAAGTCTTTTCTTGCTCTTACATCCCGTAGTGCCTCCCAGCGTGACAAAAAGCGCCAGGAGAACAATCATGATGCTTGTGATTTTACTTTTCATTGTGTATTTTAATTTTTGATTTCTTTCTAATAACTCAAGTGAAACAAATAAATTGCAAAAGTAGTGCTTTTTTTCGTTGCATTAGGCATTTTGAGGCAATTTTAGTGTCAAATCACCCTATCGGTATTTTTTTCAGTACCTTATAAAAAGGTCCACTCGGTTGGAGGAAACTCTGAAAATAGACCAGCTCCTTCACATCGGCATGGAGATAGGTCTTTTGCTCGATGGAATTATAGATCTGCATAAAGAACGGTTTGTCGACCAACTGTTTAATACGGCATACGGTGAGATGCGGCACAAAATTCTGTCGGTCACGAAGATAACCCAGGTTGTCGAAAGCGTCGAGCAGGTCGGCTTCAAGGTCAAACAAGGCCTTGGGCTGGTCGTTCATTCCCAGCCAAAGCACACGTGGCGAGTGGTTGCTGCCAAAGAGTCCTGTGCGGTCGAAATCCATCGTGAAAGGCTGATGGTTTTTGGCCACTTTTTGGCAGGCTTCGATGATGGCGGGCACATCCTGCTCGGGCGTATTGCCTAAGAATTTCAAAGTCAGATGGATTTGATTGGTTTTCACATAATTGATATACTTCTCGTGTTGAAGGTTCTTCTTCAACTTCTCAACGAGTGCCGGAAATTCCGTGCCACACGGAATGGAAATGGCTAAGAAGGTTCGTAAGGTTTTCATTAATTCAAAATTTGTTTGCAATAATTAGGATTGTTGACGCGGTCATCTCACCATCCCCACCGGATATACCAAGTAATTCTTGTCACAATAGGGGGAACGCTCATAGAACCAATTCAGAATGGCATACTGTGAGGGCTGCTTGTCTTTCGGGAAAGAGGCTTTCCATTGATTGAACTGCTCCGCAAGGAAGGGGTCGGCAGCAAGCATCTGTTGGGCCATGGGCTCCATCTTGTAGACCTCAAAGTATTCCACGCGCTGCAACACATTGTTGAAGAAGCCCCATTCGAACAGCGAGCCTTGCATCTCAGGCTCCAGCAGATTCATCAGGAGTCGGACACCGTCTTGCGAGGCCTTGATCACCGCCGAGCCTTTCGGGAAAGTGACTTCCTTGGTGATTTCTTCCGTGTCGAAATGCGCTACACGGCTGTGACCTTCGGATGGTCTAGGCATAAACTCCACATTGCTGAAACGGTACGTATTCACTTGCAATGTCTTCTCGCTCTTCAATAGATTCATCTCGAAGCCATGCGCTTTGACAATATCGATGACCTTACCATATTGCGCCGGGATGATGTATTCCTTGGGCACCGACAACAACTTCTCGGGTCGCGTAGAAAGCACCCTGCGGATTTTGCGCGTCTCAGGTCGCGTAGTATCATAAGTATAATACCAACCTCCCGTAATGTCACTATGCACCGTGTCGAAATGATAACCCAAGAAATCCTCCATGATGGTATCGTTCATCTCCGAATCCATGTTGATGGGCAACTCCTTAAGGGTCAAATCGTTTTTCTTGGCCTGCACCAGCGCGTTATTGAAATTGTCTTTATCGTTGCGGATGATTTTCAGTGTTTCCACAATCATGTGATAGGTGGAGAACACACGGTCCTTATAAGGTTTCAACATGTGGGTTTCCAGCAAGATGCCCGGACAGTTGCGAGCCGTGGTATAGGCCTCGGAAAACATAGCAGAGAAGCTTTCATCATACAAGAATCCCGTCGGGTCGCCCCAAGGCCGAAATTCAACATAGCGGGTGATGGGGATGCCTTTGTTTTTCATCTCTTGCTTGATCTGCGGCTCCCATACCAAACTCAACCAACGCGTAATCGAAGGGTCGTAATTGCCAAAATTCTCTGTCGAATAGGTCGTTACGTACTGATAATCTGCACCATCAGTGGCATGGGTGTCGAAAAACAAGTCGGGATGCCATTGATTGAACAGGGCTGCGAAAGCTCGTATTTCGGGGGTGTCAAGTTTGGTGAAGTCGCGGTTCAGGTTTAAGCCTTGGGCATTCACACGCCAACCCATTTGCTTGGGTCCATTCTGGTTGATGCGGTTGTAAGGCGAGAAGTTGGCTAAACCATCGGGACTCAAGACCGGAATGAAAAGGAAGGAGAAATCATTCAACAAATCAGCATTATTACCATAGTTCAGCATGTCGCGAATAAGCATGAACATGGCATCCTTGCCGTTAGGTTCTCCAGGATGGATGCAGGATTGGACGAGGATGATGTTTTTCCCGCTCCTGCGAATCTTCTTTGGCTTGGTATAACCGTTCTCATCAACAATTAATAAAGGGATGTCGCGACCCATTGCCGTCGTCCCAATACTTTGGTAATGCACTTGCTTGAACTGTTTCGCAAGCATTTTTGCATAGGCGATAGTACCTTCGTAATTGTCTGTCTCCAAGTAGTTTGACTTTTCAAAAGTGGTGGTGAGATCAGGGTCTGACTTGCTGCAAGCGACCATTAGGAATAAGCCTAAGATGGATAAAAAAGCATATTTTTTCATGATACAAGAATTGACGTACAAAAGTAAAACTATTTCTCTTAAGGAACAAAAAAAGCGCACGATAAGATTACCGTACGCTCATTAATTATGAACAATTATCCTTTGTCAATGCGTAACGACTAATTTTTGGGTCGTGGTGTTTCCGTTTGAATAAATAGCTTGTATGAAGTAGATTCCACCATCTAAATCTTTGACATCCAATTCTGTAGTAGTACCACAGATCGTAATGTGACGAACCAGACGGCCTGCGATGTCGTAAAGCTTGACGGCTTGCATTTCAGCATCAGATGCGACAAACACGTTTTCATCAGACGGGTTGGGATACAATCTGAAAGCTTGGGTGACTTGTTCGCTGACCAACTGGGGGATTAACAAACCCGTGACCGCTTTCACCGAGGTCTTTCCACCCTCATAGACGGCACAAACTTCAACGACATTGTAATCGTTTTCAATCGGATTAAAGGTATACGTCAAGGCTTGATGGTTTTCGACGACCAATTCGCCATTGACAAACACGTCATAACCCGTCGGGCTGCCTGCAGCTGGAGCTTCCCATGTGGCAGTTACCGTGTTTCCGTTTGCTGAAAGCAGCAAATTCTCAACGGGGTATGGATGGGTCGTGTATTCATACAGATAATGGCTGTTATACACTTCTTTCGTGTTGTATCGTTGCAGCCATACCGCTACTTCGAGGTCGTTCATCTCTTCGACATGGGTTGAAGAGAGGTCAACATCGAAATCCAAGCGCTCATATTCGCCCGCATTGATGGTGACGGTGTTTCCACTGGCATTGGGCAACATCTTCATGAGAATGTGATGGAATGAGGTCTCGCCGTTGGAGCCCACATTTCCCGTGGTGATCTTTTCGTTCACCGTCACATAAGCAACGACGTTTTCAAGCTTGGCATAGGCCATCAGGTCTGCCGTGACAATGATGCGATTGCCTTCGACATCGAAAGCGCCTCTGATCTCGGCCAGTGCCTGCTTTTCGAGTTCTGCATCGAAAGCCTCTTGCGTCAAGGCTCCGTCTTGAGGCACGCCATCAAGCAGGACGTATGGCACCCAAGGCACATCGTAATAATTGTCTCTCACGCCCACTTCCGAATAATAATACGGGTCGCCGCTACCAGGATAATACTCTGGATATTTCGTATAGGTGAACTTGCCAGGGTTATTTTCCGTGAACTGAAGCATCAAGTTGTTGACGTTGACACACGGACCGCAAGTCGACGCCGAGAAATGTTCAATCATGGGAATGCGCTCTGTCAAGCCGATGTTAACCGAAACAGTCTTTGAAAGGACATTGTTTTCAGGGTCGTCATCCGTCGCTCCGTTGATTTTCAACAAATTGACAGTCAACAGATAGTTATCAGCTTCAAGGAAAGTCGGACTGGTGAAAGTGAAAGTTTCGGCAGCAAGGGGTTCCATGTTGGTCTCAAAGGTCTCGGTAACCAATTCGTGTCCCTCAAACTGATAACATGCCTCAAGTGAGGTGATGACATGGCTTCCCTTGTTGATGAGCCTGAAGGCCACAGCGTTGTAGCCAACAGTCACCAAATCGGGCACTTCTATGGCATCCAAATCGCCATCGGAGTCTTCGAGATTGTAAATGATAATATCATCAAAATACCAATAATCGACGTTCAAGACATTGCCGCTGTAATAGATGCAAAACTGCACGTTGGCTTGTCCAATGTCGGAAGTCTCGATCATTTGGCGGACTTCATACTTACCATCGGCATCATAGGTCTCCGACCATGCGTCGTTCCAAGTAGCACCTCCATCGGAAGTCGTAGCGATGCCTATGGTATGCGAACCAGAATAGTTGTCGAGATAATGCTTGAAAGAGACAACGACATTGCTTTTTCCGGTCAAGTCAATGGCAGGCGAGACAAAACGACTTATTCCGATAAAAGTCGGGTTGTGTTTAAGCATCAACTCGTTCTTCTCGCCACCAGCATTACATGTCTCGCTGATCGTCCAGTTGTTTTGTCCCATGCCCGCAATGGTCCATCCAGAAGGGATGTTGCTACCGTCAAATGACTCGCTAAGCAACAAAGCCCTGTTTTGACCTTGCAAAACCATTGCGAAAAACAAGGGTAAGACAAGTAAAAAACACTTTTTCATCTTGTTGCTTATTGAATTGCGACTTTCTTCACAATGATGCCTGTTTCGGTTTCAATGCGAACCATATACAAACCCGAATGATATCCAGCAACATCAATAGCAACCTCATTGCCCATGGCTTCATGATGGCCAACTTCTCTACCTGTCAAATCGAAGATGCTGACATTCAGTATATTATTTGCTGAAATATTCAAGACATTTGTTGCTGGATTCGGATGAATCTGTGCATTTTCTGCACCAAGTTCAACCACCGAGACGCCATCATTTGAAATCATACCACGAACCATCCAAGTGAAAGGAGGCATGCCTACAGTAGAAGCATCGGACCATTCGCGGCCATCTTCAGAAATCCAACGGCTGTTGGCATCGCCACAATCGTCGGCAGCTGGAATGGTGAATTCGCCGTCCGTGTTGTTAAAAGTAATCCATAGGTTCTTCGTTACATCCAAAACGACGGGTGTGTCGAGTTTGATTTCAACCCAGTCATTTGTTCCTGCAACACTGTATTGCTGCGTGTAAACCATGTCAAGAGGACCTGTTGTGCTATTATCTTGATAGATAATCAGATAACCATTATACGGGGTGTGGTCCCATATCTTGACTTGTGTCAACTGATAGCCGTCAAAATCGGCTAATTGGCTTGGTGTGAACATGTTACCCCAATAGATGGGATCGCCGCTCAGAAGGCCGATATCCGTCAAAAAGGCGCCGTTATCGTATTCCAACCAGGCTTCTTCCCTTTGTTGGGCGTTTACGTTGAATGATGCCATGACTAGCATTAACGTTAGGATTGTAAATAACTTTTTCATGAGATTTAGGATTTAATTTGTTAATAATGAATTATTTAAAGTGTTACTATTTTTTATAGATGAGG
>DAIOUZ010000034.1:0-456 GCA_036759285.1 Candidatus Limiplasma sp.
ACACGCATCGGCATTCAAGACGACGACTCCACCGTCCTTGCCCATAACGTCATCTCTCCCGTCATCGTCAGGAGTGATAAGGCCCGAAACTACCTCAACGGCTTGTCAGAGGAATACTCCGACTATGCCCTTGACGGCAACTGGGTGACTGTCGAAAAAGACGACAACGGCGAAACCAAAGTCAAGAAAGCCGAAATCAAACCGAACATCGTGCCCAACGTGGTCGGGATGGATGTCACCGATGCCATCTATCTGCTTGAAAACCTAGGTCTGAAAACCGATTTCAAAGGTCAAGGCATCGTCGAAGAACAATCGCTGCATGCTGGCGACACCATAAAGGCCAACAGTGTCATTCACTTAAAACTGGAAAAGAAATGAAACTCAAAGAAATACTGGCAAACTGCAACCTTTTGGAAATCTTAGGTGACAAAGACTTAGATATCCTTGACATCACCT
>DAIOUZ010000034.1:488-12721 GCA_036759285.1 Candidatus Limiplasma sp.
GAAAGGCACACAAGTCGACGGCCACGACTATATAGACAAAGCCATCGAAAAAGGCGCAAGTGCCGTGGTGTGCGAGAAGATGCCGAGAAAGCCCGCCGAAAACGTCACCTACATCAAGGTGGACAACTCGGCCTACGTGCTGGGTGTAGCTGCCTCCAATTTCTTTGGAAACCCTTCCGAGAAGCTGCGTTTGGTAGGCGTGACAGGTACCAATGGCAAGACCACCATCGCCACCTTATTATATAGGCTCTTCACCGACGCGGGCTACAACTGCGGCCTGCTCTCTACTATCGAGAACATCGTGAACCGCGAGGTCATCCCGTCGACACATACCACCCCCGACCCCATCGAGCTGAATGCTCTGTTGCAACAAATGGTGGAAAAAGACTGCGAATATGCCTTCATGGAGGTGAGTTCACACAGCGTGGCGCAAGACCGTATCGCTGGACTACAGTTCGCGGGGGGTATCTTCACCAACCTCACCCACGACCACCTCGACTATCACAAGACGATGGCCAACTACCGCAATGCCAAGAAGAAGTTCTTCGACAACCTGCCTCAAAATGCCTTTGCCCTCACCAACCTCGACGACAAAAACGGCGCAGTCATGTTGCAGAACTGCAAGGCCAAGAAACTCAGCTATGCCCTGAAACACGATGCCGACTTCAAAGGCATCATCTTGGAAAGCCATTTCGATGGTATGTTGCTCAAAGTGAACGGCACCGAGGTGTTCACCCAACTTGTGGGCGGTTTCAACGCCAGCAACATTTTGGCCATCTATGGAGCAGCCTTGTCATTGGGCTTCAACAAAGACGAGCTGTTGGTTGAAATCAGCAAATTGCATGGTGCCAACGGCCGCTTCGACATGGTGCATTCCGAGAGTGGCATCGTGGGCATTGTGGATTACGCACACACGCCGGATGCGCTGGAAAATGTGCTTGAGACCATCAACGAGGTGCGCTGCCACAAAGAGACACTCATCACCGTGGTGGGCTGCGGTGGCAACCGCGACACCACCAAGCGTCCCGAGATGGCCGCTGTTGCCGTAAAACTAAGTGACAAAGTCATCCTCACCAGCGACAACCCGCGCAACGAAGACCCCGACGAAATCATCCGTCAGATGAAAGCAGGCGTCGCCGAGGAAGACAGAGGCAAGGTGCTGAGCATCACCAACCGCGGCGAAGCCATCCGCACCGCTGTAGCTTTGGCCAAGAAAGGCGACATCATTCTTCTCGCCGGAAAAGGTCACGAAAACTATCAGGAAATCAACGGAATAAAGAATCATTTTGACGACAAGGAAGTCTTGTCGGAAGCATTTAAGGAGGCACGCTGATGTTATACTATCTTTTCAATTATCTGCAAAAGCTCGACTTCCCTGGTGCACGGGTGTTCAACTATGTCACTTTCCGTGCCGCGGCAGCCATCATTTTGGCCTTGATCATCTCGGTTTGGTTCGGCAACTGGTTCATCAAGATGCTGAAACGGAAGAAAATCATCGAGACCCAGCGCGACGAAGCCACCGACCCATACAACACCCAGAAGAAAGGCGTGCCCACCATGGGCGGTGTCATCATCATCACGGCCATCTTGATCCCCGTGCTCCTCGTATGCAAGCTCCATAGTGTCTACACCATTCTCATGATTGTCACCACGCTGATTCTAGGTGTGATAGGGTTTTCCGACGACTACATCAAGACCTTCAAAAAGAAGAAAGACGGCCTCAAACCCATCGTGAAATTGGGCGGACAAATCGTATTGGGCCTCATCGTCGGACTCACCCTACGTTTCAGCCCTGCCGTTCAAATCAACGAGACGGTGAAACTGAAAATCGAGGACAACAAAGAAATCGTCGTGAAAAGCCCCACGGTGAAATCGACCCAGACGACCATTCCTTTTTTCAAGAACCATAACCTCAACTACGCCGACCTTTTCAAATGGGCAGGACCGAGATGGATGTACAACCTGGCTTGGGTTTTCCTGGTACTGCTCACCATCTTCATCGTGGCTGCTGTCTCCAACGGCTCCAACCTCAACGACGGCATGGACGGCATGGCCTCGGGCAATTCGGCCATCATAGGCTTGACGCTCGTCATATTGGCCTACGTCTCCAGTAATGCGGTCACAGCGAGCCACTTCGATGTGATGTATATCCCAGGCTGTGAGGAACTGGTTGTGTTCATGGCCGCCTTTGTGGGTGCTTTGATCGGTTTCCTGTGGTTCAACTCCTTCCCTGCCCAAATCTTCATGGGAGACACGGGTAGTTTGACCATCGGCGGCCTCATCGCTGTGTCGGCCATCATCATGCACAAAGAGCTGCTGTTGCCCTTGCTCTGTGGCGTGTTCCTCTTCGAAATCCTCTCCGATTTGGATGTGAAACATTTTGTCAAGACGGGCAAGAAACACAGGATTTGGAAAAAAGGTCCTTTGCACGACCACTTCCGCACCAGCTATAGCGACTTCAAGAAGGCCTGGCCCAACAGCACCGTCACTTTCAAAGGTCACGGCGAAGGGTTCAACACGGTCCACCATGAAGTGAAAATTACCATTCGCTTCTGGATTGTGACCATTTTGCTGGCTGCTTTTACATTGATAACGTTTAAAATACGATAAATTTAAAAAAGGCAGACACACGGGTCTGCCCCGACACATCAACCGAATAAACAACAAACCATGACTCACATTGAAGAACTGACCAACACGAGACTACGACAATCCAACTCCATGGTAGCCGGTATATCCTCCAAGATTTTGCAAATCAGGAAAGAGAACATCAAGCAGAGCTTGAGCGACTTGAACACCATCGAGCATCGCCAAGACTACGTCGCCACCATCGACGGCGTGATGTATTACGACGATTCGAGGGCCGAAAATGCCAATGCCACTTGGTTCACTTTCGAGAATATCGTCAGACCCGTGATTTGGATTGCAGGTGGCAATGATCGTGAGACCGACTTCAGGGACCTGAAGCATGTGGCCAAGAAAAAAGTCAAAGCGCTGATTTGTATTGGGAAGTACCATGCCAACCTGAAGAACGCTTTCCAAAAGGATATCAAGGATATCTATGAAGTGAAAGACCTGGAAGAAGCTGTCGACACGGCCTCATTCCTGGCCCAAAAAGACGACATCGTGCTGTTCTCTCCCGCCTGCAAGTCGGACAACGCCAAAGAGACCTTCGTCGAGCGTGGCGACCAATTCACTAACATCGTAAAACAACTGGAAAATGAATGTCATCAATAGGTTAATGAGAGGCGACAAGGTCATCTGGATTGTGACGCTGTTGTTGGGAATCGTCTCACTCATTGTGGTGTACAGCGCCGCCAGTGCCTTAGTAGTCAACAAATACAACGGAAGCACCAGCCAGATGCTGATGAAGCATGCCAGCACGCTTCTCATCGGCTTCGTGATGCTGTATATTGCTTACCGCATTGATTATCGGCATTTTGCCAAAGTGGCATGGCTGCTGCTGATTCCCTGCATGGCTTTGTTGCTTTACACCCTATTGTTTGGCCGAAACATCAATCAGGCCAGCCGTTCCATCAACTTAGGCGGATTCTCGTTCCAACCGAGCGAAGTCGCGAAAATCATCCTCATCACCTACCTTTCGAGGCAACTGGTCATGATGGGGCCTGCATTAAACAGTTTCAAGGAAGTGCTAATCAAACTCGCCACACCCATTCTGGTCACCGTGGCCTTGATTTTCCCTGAAAACCTGTCGACCGCCGCCATCTTATTGGTAGTCTGCCTCGTGTTGCTGTTCATCGGACGTGTGAAGTTCCTGCATATCATGGCCATTCTCGGCATCGGAGTTGTTGGATTAGGGCTCTATATCGCGATGGATGCGGCGAGAACCAGCATCGGAAACAAACGGTTGCAAAAAGCGCAGGCAGAATATGTCGGCGACCCAGCCAATGCACCCGTCTTCACGCCAAAGAAAACCAGAATCCAGACCTGGATCGGCCGTATCGATGCCATGGGCGAAGACAAAGAGAAGGACTTTGACCCCTTTGATGACCACCACTATCAGCAGACCTACGCGAAAATCGCTGTAGCCACTAGCTCCATAGTGGGTAAAGGCCCTGGAAAGAGCGAGCAGCGCAACTTCCTGCCCCATCCCTATTCCGACTTCATCTTCGCCATCATCATTGAAGAATATGGCCTCATCGGAGCCATCGTCGTCTTGATGCTTTATGTCATCCTCTTTACGAGGGTCTTGCGGATTGTCATCAAACGGCCGCTCACTTTTGGCTCGTTCATGGCTTTCGGTCTGGGATTCCTCGTCATCATGCAAGCCATGATCAACATGGGGGTTTCGATAGGACTGTTGCCCGTCACGGGGCAGCCGCTGCCTTTCGTCAGCATGGGTGGCTCATCGATGATGGCCACCGGACTCATCATCGGCATGATCCTGAGCGTCACCAAGAGCATGGAAGACGATGCCTCCAGCAAAGAACAAGAGTTAAAAACCATTTCAGAGATAACGGAATATGAATGAGAACCTGAAAGTCGTGATTAGTGGTGGTGGCACCGGCGGCCACATCTTCCCCGCCATCGCCATCGCCGATGCCTTGAAGAGAAGATTCCCCAAGGCCGACATCCTCTTTATCGGTGCCAAAGGCCGTATGGAGATGGAACGCGTACCAAAAGCCGGCTACCCGATTGAAGGCCTGTGGATCAGCGGTATGACCAAGGATATTCGATCCCTCTTGTTGCCCTTGAAACTCACGAGCAGCATCAACCATGCCATCGCCATCCTGAAACGCTTCAAGCCCGACGTGGTCATCGGTGTGGGTGGTTTCGCCAGCGGGCCTACGCTGATGGGGGCCAACTACCTTCATATCCCCACCGTCATCCAAGAGCAAAACTCCTATCCTGGAAAGACCAACCGTAACGTGGGCAAGAAAGCCAAAGCCATCTGCGTGGCCTACGACCATCTCGACCAATGGTTCCCTGCCGAAAAGATACACTTCACCGGCAACCCTTTGAGAGCCAACATCACCCTAAACGGCACCCGTGAAGAAGCCGCCGAATTCTTCCAACTCGACCCGACAAAGCCCGTCGCATTGCTCGTCGGCGGTAGCCAAGGCGCCTTGGGCATCAACAAAGGCATCAGTGCGCAACTTGCCGCTTTCAAGGACAGCGACCTGCAGCTCATCTGGCAGACAGGAAAGACCTATATCACCCAAGCCCAAGAGGAAGTGAATGCCTTGGGATTGGAAAACCAGGTGAAGCCCACCGTCTTCATCGACCGCATGGACTTGGCCTACGGCTTGGCCGATGTGGTCATCTCACGTGCGGGTGCCATGTCGATTTCGGAACTGGCCCTGGTGCAGAGACCCGTCATCTTCGTGCCGCTCCCGACCGCTGCCGAAGACCATCAGACCAAAAACGCCCAACAACTCGTCGACGCGGAGGCCGCCATCATGGTCCGCAACGCCGACACTGAGAAAGACCTCATTCCTGTCTTGTTCAAACTCAGCGCAGACAAGGCACTGAAAGACAAACTGAGCACCAACATCGGCAAGTTCGCCCGTCCGAATGCCGCCGATGATATTGTAGATGTGATTATTAAAGCAATTAGTTGAAATCACGGCCCTTCGACAGGCTCAGGGACCTGCAAAGGTCAAGGTCGTTGAGCCTGTCGAAACGCCGACAATAAAAGTAATATGATGAACAACGGAGAAGGACATACCATCTACATGCTAGGCATAGGCGGCATCGGCATGAGCGCCTTGGCTCGCTACTACCATAGCCAGGGCTACACCATCGCCGGCTACGACCGTACCCCTTCCCCACTCACCAAACAATTGGAAGATGAGGGCATGGCAATCCATTATGAAGACAACACCAACCTATTGCCTGCCCTCATTGAAATTGTCATCTATACTCCCGCCGTACCAAAAGACCTCAAGGAATTTGAAGCCCTTCAAAAACGCAATATAAAGATTATGAAACGCTCCGAGGCTTTGGGGCAAATCTCGGAGCACCACTTCACCATAGCCGTGGCAGGCACACATGGCAAGACCACCACCACGGCTATGGTTGCCCACATCCTGAACCAGTGTGGCAAGGACACCACGGCCTTCATCGGTGGCATCGCCAACAACTTTGAGAGCAACCTGTTGCTCAGCAAGGAAAAGGAAAGCCTTCTCGTCGTCGAAGCCGACGAGTTCGACCGTTCCTTCCTGCACCTCCACCCTGAGGTCAGCATCATCAACTCCATCGATGCCGACCATTTGGACATCTACGGCGACAAGAAACACCTGGTGGATAGCTTCAATGACTTCGCCCGACTCACCGAGCAGAAAGTCATCGTCAAGGAAGGCTTGGACATTGCCACCGACAAAGGCATCCGCTTCGGCTTCGGTGCAAACTGTGACTACCGTGCCGAAATCATCAAGTCGGAGAAGGGTGTCACTGACTTCATCATCAAGGGCGAAGGCCAAAAGACCGAGGTCCGTCTGCCTATGGCGGGGGATCACAACGTGTTGAATGCTACGGCAGCCTTCGTCGCTGCAAGGCAAATCGGACTTGCCCCAGAAGCCATCGCTGAAGCTTTGGCCACCTTCAAAGGCGTGAAACGTCGCTTCGACATCCACGTCAACAATGAAAAACACTGCTACATCGACGATTATGCACATCATCCCGAGGAAATCCGCTCCTGCCTGTCGGCGGTGAGGTCATCTTTCCCCGAGAAACATATCACCCTCGTCTTCCAGCCCCACCTGTTCAGCCGTACCCGCGACTTCATGGAGGAGTTTGCCAACGTTTTGGCTATGGCCGACGAGCTCATCCTCATGGACATCTATCCCGCCCGTGAGTTGCCCATCGAGGGCATCACCTCGCAAGCACTCTTAGACAAGGTTCAGATGACCGATAAGAAAATCTGCACGAAAGCCGAGCTGCTTAACCTAATCGATTGTGAGCGTCCCGAGTTGCTCATCACGATGGGTGCCGGCGACATCGACCGTTTTGTTGAACCCTTAGAAAAAATGATAAAGACATGGTAAAGAAGATATTAAGCATCGTCGTTTGGGTCATCACGGCCGGAGCACTGGTCGCCCTGTTCGTCTTCGCAAGGGAGAACTACCTCGACAAACCCATACAATCCGTCACCTTGATGCCTGAATCGGACAGCGGATTCGTCAAGCAAAGTGTGCTGCACGACGAAATTGTGTCAATGTGCGCCAACAAGAAAGTCGGTACTGCCAACATGTTGGAAATCCAGCAGAAACTGAGTGACAACCCTTGGATTGAGAGCAACACTTCCTACATCGACCTCGACGGTCATTTGAACGTCAGCTTCAAGGAATACGAGCCCCAACTCAGGATTTTCGGGAAAGACGGACGTTCCGTTTACCTTACCGATGAAGGCACGGTCATTCCTTCAAGCAGCATCTACACGCCTTACGTCCTCATCGCCAGCGGCAATTTCGACATCCAAAAGGACTCGGTTGCCTACCAACTCAACGACTCCATCCAACAAGACGTCAACCTTATCAACGCACTATATTGGTTCAAGGCCATCAATGCCAACAGCTTCATCAAGAATTGCACGGGGCAGCTGTATTGCAACCCGAAGAACGAGTTTGAACTCACCGTCAGAGGCATCGAAGCGAAAGTGATTGTAGGCGACACTTGCTTCGCCGCCGACAAGCTGAAACGCCTCGAAATCTTCATGAAGCAACGCATCAACAGCCAGGAAACCAAGACATTCAAAAGCATCAATCTAAATTTCAAAAATCAAATAGTCTGTACAAAATAATAATGTCATGAGTGAAGGAAAAATCATCGTCGGATTGGATATCGGCACAACCAAAGTGGCCTGCATCGTGGGCCAAAAAGCCGAAAACGGGAAAATTGAGATCCTAGGATATGGCAAAACCATATCTACAGGAGTAAGAAGAGGCGTGGTGACCAACATCTTTGATACCGTCGAAGCCATCAAGACCGCGGTCAAGCAAGCTTCAGACCAGTCGGGAGTGGAAATCAACCGCGTCAGTGTAGGTATTGCAGGACAACACATCAAAAGCCTGCAACATCGTGGTGTGCTGATGCGCGACAACCACGAAACCGAGATCACGGAAGCCGAACTTGAACGCCTACGCAACGACACATTCAAAATCAACATGACCCCTGGCGAGGAAATCATCGACGTCATCCGTCAGGACACCTACGTGGACGGCGAGCCTGCCTCCAACCCCGTGGGCATGTTGGGAAACAAAATCGAAGCCAACTTCCACGTCATCATCGGACAGACCTCCGCAGCAAAGAACATCATCAAATGTATCGAAAGCGCCGGTTTGGAGATGGACTACATGGTACTTGAGCCTATCGCGTCGGCCCAAGCCGTGTTGGACGAAGAAGAAAAGGACGCTGGCGTGGTTCTGGTCGACATCGGCGGTGGCACCACCGACATCGCCATCTTCAAGGACAAGAAAATCCAGCACACCGCCGTGATTCCTTTTGGCGGCAACATCATCACCGAAGACATCTGCACGGGCTGCTCCATCATCAAGCACTACGCCGAAGAGGTGAAAGTGAAGTTCGGTTCGGCCTTGGCTAGCGAAAACCGCGACGATGAAGTGGTCTCCATCCCTGGCATCAGAGGCAGAGAGCCCAAGGAAATCTCCTTCAAGAACCTAGCTCACATCATCCAGGCCCGTCTCGAAGAAATCTTCGAATTGGTGAATTACGAGATTCAGAAGGCCAAAGCCGACAACCAACTCATCGCCGGCATCGTCCTCACGGGTGGTGGCGCCATGATGCGGCACATTCAGCAACTGGCTGAATTCAAGACCGGTTTAGAGGTGCGCATCGGCTATCCCAACGAGCACCTCAACCAGACCAAGATGAAAGAATTGTCGAGCCCCATGTATTCCACCAGCATCGGAATCGTCATCGAAACCATCGCTAGAATGGAGCACGATGAGTATCTGCACGCAGCGGAAGAAGCCGAAAAACTGAGAGCCCAACAAGAAGGAAAGACCCCCATTATCGCTCCAGAAACCGAAGTGACAGAAAACACAGATGAAAAGGAAGAAAACGACGGTAAGAAGAAAAAGAAAAGAGGTCTTGATTTGAAAAAAATCGTAACTTCGTTCACTGAATTTTTCACACCCGACAACATTGAATAACCCTCAAAAACAGCAAGATATGGCAGAAGATTACTCAAACATCAATACGCAAAACGAGATGTTCAAGCCCGTTGGAGTAGAAAAGCCAAACTATATCAAGGTCGTCGGTGTGGGTGGTGGTGGCGGCAATGCCGTCAACCACATGATGGAAGAAGGCATTCAGGGTGTTGACTTTATCCTTTGCAACACCGACTATCAAGCCCTCTTGAAGAGTCAGGTCAAAACGACCGTCCATCTTGGCAAGCGCGAGTTGGGTGCTGGTAACGACCCCAACATCGGTCGCGAGGCCGCCGAGATGAGCCGCGACGAGATTGAAGCCTTAATGGATGATGACACCAAGATGCTGTTTGTCACCGCCGGTATGGGCGGTGGAACGGGTACGGGTGCCGCGCCTGTGGTCGCCAAACTGGCTAAGGAAAAAGGCATCCTCACCGTGGGTATCGTCACCATGCCTATGGAAAGAGAAGGTCGCCGCCGCAAGCTGCAAGCCATGGCGGGTATCGAAGAACTCAAGAAGTGCGTCGACACCCTCATCCTTATCAGCACCGACAAATTGCGCGACCAATATGGCAACATGAAGCTCTCCGAAGCTTTCAAGAAAGCTGACGATGTGTTGGCCACTGCCGCCCGCGGCATCGCCGAAATCATCACCGTCCCCGGCTATGTCAACGTCGACTTCGAGGATGTCAAGACCGTGATGAAAGACAGCGGCAAGGCCATCATGGGTTCAGGTACCGCCGAAGGCGAAGACAGGGCCAAAAAAGCCATCAAGGACGCTATTCACTCGCCTTTGCTCAACGATTCGAACATTGAAGGCGCAAAGAATATATTGCTTTACATCACTTCAGGCACCAACGAGGTCTCCCTCGACGAGGTGGACGAAATTCTGGAAATCGCCCAAAACGCCTGCGGCAACAATTCTGACGTCATCTGGGGCAACGGCACCGACGAAAGCCTCGGCGAGGCCCTCAGCGTGACCCTCATCGCCACGGGCTTCAACCATGATGCTAAGCCTTACACCGCTATCTTGAATGAGAAAAAGACGGACACACCGCTTACACCCAAGAAAGTTTACGGTTTAGACGGCACGGTCAAAGGCGAAGCCCCTGCAAAGCAGCAAAGCCAACCTAACGAGACTGTGGCTCCCATCGTGGAGACCGAGCCTGTCCAGCCAAAGGCCGAAGTCAAGGACGTGACTCCCGAAGTGAAACACGAGGAAAGAACCGTTCATTCCCTGTTCACGCCGGAAGTGCCCAAGGCCGTTGAACCCAAGGCCGTTGAACCTGAGGCCGCTGAGCATGGTCGAAGCGTCGAAACGCCGACCGAACCCATCGACGACGAGTCCCTCTTTGAGCCCACCATTGAGCCCACTCCAACTCCGATTCAGGAAACGCCCCGCACCGTTCATTATGAAGAGGAGCGACCCGTCGTCAGGGTCTTTGACAACCCCTTCCGTTCAGAAAACAGCGACGACGAAGGCTTCGAAATCACTTCCAGAATCATCACTCAGGAAGAAGTGAAGGCGAAAGCAGAGCAGCAAGTCGCACTTTTGGAAGCGAAAAAGGCCAAGGAGCTGGATCCCAAGGAGCAGTTGAAGAAGCAACGTCTCCGCGCCTTGAGCATGAACTTCAGGACGGCCCGTGGTTTGGAAGAGCTTGAAAACCAACCCGCCTATCTGCGCCGCAACGTCGAAATCAGCCATGCCGACGCCGACGAAGGCCTGTCGCAGTATTCAGCCTCCAAGGACGGCATCAGCGGAGAGAACTCCTACCTTCACAAAAACGTAGATTAAGAACCAATACAGACTATTTATAATCCGACGCGGCAGACGGGCTCCCTTGGGGGAGTCCGTTTGCTTTTTGAGGAAAATGCCTTTTTATAGCCCATCTTGTTTAGGATTGGCCCTTCCCAATAAATCCACCCCTTTTATCTCATTTCAAAGAAATTGCGTATTTTTGCGCCATATACGCTAAAGAAATGAAAAAAGGATTATTGTTTCTCATAATCAGCTTGTTCGCCATCGACCTGTTTTCACAGGAATGGATAAATTGTGGCAGCCAAGATCCAATTGCGCCAAGCGTCAAACTGATATCTAATTCGCCAGAGGAGATCACTGTCAGCTTCAGCTTAGAAGGCTTTTTTAAAGAGATGGCCCATACGCCTAACGGGATTCAGTATTCCATCAAGGTACCCAAAATGGCCTCCTTGCTCGAAGAAGGTGCCCCAGACTTGCCGCTCTTTGCCATCCCATTGCTCATCGACGACCAGGCCGACATGGAGATTCAAGTCAAAGACGCTCAATACCAAGACTTTGAAGGCATCGAAATCGCTCCGTCAAAAGGCAATTTCAGCCGCGAAATTGACCCCAAAAGCGTCCCTTACCGTTATGGAGAAGCATACACAAAAGACCAGTTCTTCCCTGATTTTCAGGCACAATTGGACAAGCCCTACATCCTTCGCGATTTCCGTGGACAAAACATTTTAGTGTATCCTTTTGCTTATAATCCGATCACCAAAACACTTCGCGCCTACACCCAGATGACCCTGACGGTAGTGAAGAAAAACGATAACGGAATTAACCAAAAGACAGCTCGAAAATCAAATGCACTAAAGATGGCGCCTGAGGTCAAAGCTATGTATGACCACCGCTTCGTCAATTTCGAAGGGAACACAAGCAAATATCCATTCATCCCCGATGAAGGCGAGATGTTGGTCATCTGTCCGCCTGCCTATCTTGCAGCCATGCAGCCTTTCGTGGACTGGAAAAACGAGTCGGGCCGCCCGACCACCTTGGTCAACCTATCCGACATCGGCGGCAACAACTCTGACCAAATCAAGTCGTTCATTCTCAGCCATTACAACGACCCAGAGGAAAACCTGTGCTATGTTCTCCTAGTGGGTGATTACGACGATCTTTCTCCAAAATCCATGAATGGAGGCGGCTCGGACATTTGGTTTGGACAGCTCGAAGGCAACGACTATTATCCAGAGGTTTTTGTCGGTCGTTTTTCTGTCGAAAGCATCACCGACGTGCAGAACCACGTCGCCAAAGTACTTTATTATGAGCGCGACATAAATGCTGATGTCACTTGGCTCGAC
>DAIOUZ010000034.1:12731-20992 GCA_036759285.1 Candidatus Limiplasma sp.
GTACGCGTATTGAGCCAAAGCGGAATTGACCGCGACGGCAACAAGACGACGACCGAAACCGTAATAAATCACGTCCGCGTGGAGTATTACAACGCAGTGACACAGGGCACGGCGGGCGCGCAGGCAGCGGACACAATGGTGGAGAGTCTGACTATCAACATATTGATTACATCCGAGACACACTCCTACACTACACCTACGATGCCGTTTCACAACACTATCAAGGCGTTGGCGTCGGCACCAATGCGGCCATGCTGAGTACCGATTTCAATAATGGTGCGGGCATCTGCAACTATTGCAATCATGGCACTCAAACCGGTTGGTATGTGGGAAGTTTCAACAGCAGCCATGTGAATGCTTTGGTCAATGATTACAAATGGCCTTTCATCTGGTCGACGGCCTGCTACAACGGCCAATTTTATGGGAACTGTTTTGCCGAAGCGTGGATGCGAGCCACAAACAACAACACAGGCGTGCCGACAGGTGCCATCGGCGGCATGTTCTCTTGGATCTCGCAGCCTTGGCAGCCTCCAATGACTGGCCAAGACGAGATGGTCGACATCCTTTGCGAATGGCGTAACGCCGACCAATTCCATCACACTTTCGGTGGAGCCTCGCTAAACGGAAACATGAAAATCCTCGATATGTATCCCAGCGACCAAGGCAAAACCCACAACACTTGGATCCTCTTCGGCGACCCAAGCCTTCTGCTGCGCACCGACAACCCAACGGAATTGAATGTGACCTGCCAGCCTGAGGCCATCTTCATCGGGCAAACCTACCTTCAAATCACCGCCAATGCCGAGTATGCCACTGCCACCTTATCCATCGACGGCAACATTTTAGCCAGCACAACCCTTGTCAATGGAGAAGGCACTCTCAATTTCACAAGCCTCGAAACCGTTGGTACTGCGAAGCTTGTGGTGACAAGCTACAACAAAGTCACCGAGGTCAGAGACATCGAAATCATCCCTGCCAATGGCGCTTTCCTGTCATACGACAGTTACCACATCAACGATGAAAACGGTCAGGCCGATTATGGCGAAACCTTTACACTTGACTTGACAATCAAAAACATAGGAAACGAGCCTGCTTCCAATGTCCAAGTTAATCTGTCAACCGATTCGCCTTACGTTCAAATCAACGATGATTCGGCCACCATACCCAACATTGAGGCGCAAAGCCAATACACCATACCCGAAGGATTTGAAATCACCGTCAGCGAAAACATTCCCGACGGCCTTCAAGCCAATTTCACCATCACTTGCTCCGATGGCGAACACACTTGGACCAGCCATTTCCGGATGGCACTTCACGCGCCTTCTCTTAGCATTGTCGACTTCCGTTCCAATGGCACTGTTTACCCAGGTGAAATAGGCGAACTGATTATCAGTGTCAAAAACGCTAGCTCTTCAGAAGCCCATGACGTGCAAATCCAATTGTACAGTAGTTCTACAGATTTGAATTTCAGTCAAATAACCTACCCAATTGGAACCATACCAGCAGAAAGCACGATCACTATCACTCCAGGATTCTCGACCTCTTCCCAGATACCTGTCGGTTCAAGCTTTGAAGTGTATTACCTCTTGGAAGCCCAACCCTTTTCGGCAAGCGGCATAGAGCTCATCAACATCGGGCCCATCAAAGAGACCTTTGAAACGGGGGATTTCAGCGCCTTCGATTGGGAAAGCATTGGCGGATCACAATGGTTCATCGACAACAGCACCTCCAACACAGGTACTTACAGTGCACGTTCGGGAGCCATCACTGATGCTAACCTCACCACCCTCCAAATCGAAATGAATGTCCCAACTGACAGTCAAATCAGCTTCTACAAGAAGATTTCTTCCGAAGCCAACAAAGACAAACTCACTTTCTACATCGACAGCAATGCGAAAGGCGAATGGTCGGGCGATGTCAACTGGAGTCGCGAAGTCTTTCCTGTCAATGCTGGCACGCACAAGTTCAAATGGATTTACATGAAAAACGGCAGTGGCAGCTACGGCGACGATTGCTGCTGGATTGACGACGTACAATTCCCTTCATCTAATACGGTTACGCTGTTGCCCGCACTTGAAGTCAATGTCCACACCGAACTGAACGAAGTCACATTAAGTTGGGAAAGCGACAACCCCTTAGATAATTACATCGTCCGTCGCAATGGTGAACAAGTTTCGATACAACATGAGACCACTTTCACCGACATTTGTGAGCTTGGCACCTACATTTACAGTGTGACGACATACCGCGATGAGAATCAACTGTCGATTCCTGCTTTCGTCCAGGTAGAAATCGACACGATTGGTCTTCCTGAAATCAACAATGATGTGCAGCTTTTCCCCAACCCCGCCCATACTACATTAAACATCAGCCTCGGAAAGCCTTTCAACTATATCATTTATAACAGTTTAGGCCAGCAGGTGTATCAAGGAAGCTGTTCGGGAGCCACCCAAATCAATTGCAGCCGTTTGACCCAAGGATTGTATTACGTTCACATCATCGCGAAAGGCCAGACCATGCAGAAAAAGATCCTCATCCTCTGATTTTCACACTCTTATCTGTAAACACACCCACCATGACTTACCTGAAATCGAACGATTTGTTCAAACAAAACGCGCCCGAAAGCCTTTTTCAACGCATCCCACGTCCCATAGTCATCGCTGACCATTTGATGACCCCCGACAATCTGGGTGCCATGATTCGATTGGCCGACAACATTGGGGCCTCCGAGATGTGTTTTTTGGGCAAGGAAGATGAGCATCGCATGGGTAGGGTGCGTCGAGCAGCCGCTTCAAGCCGCGACAACATCAAATGGTATTTCAGCGAGGAAAATGATTTGAGGAAAATTGTACCAGAAGGCAAGAGCATCGTTGCCATTGAGACTGCCGACAACGCGACTTGCATCTACGACACGCCCTTGCCCGAAAACGTGGCATTTATCGTGGGTAGCGAAAGTCATGGGATAAGAGAGAACCTGCTTGCCCAATGCGATATGGTGGTGTACATTCCTGTGCCCGGCCCGACACGTTCGCTTAACGTCAGCCATGCCGCAGCTGTAGCCCTATTTGAATGGCAACGCCAAATGAGGAATGAAGAATGTAGAATGCTGAATGTGGAATGCGAAATGAAAACAAGCAGCGCATCGCGCCATCCCGCATTCAGCATTCAGCATTCCGAATTAAAATACAAACATATCTTCTTCGACCTCGACCGAACCCTTTGGGACTTTGACGCTGCCGCTGAAGTGGCTTTTGAGCGCATCTATGACAAATACAACCTGAAAATTCTTGGCATTCCGAGCGCACACGAGTTTCACGAAGTGTATCATCCTCTGAATGAACAGCTTTGGGTGCTTTATCGTGCCGACCAAATCACCAAGGACGAGCTCAACCGCACCCGTTTCCTGAAGCCTTTGGAGCATTACGGTATCCACGACATCGAATTGGCTGACCATCTGAGCGAGGACTATGTGTATTGGTCACCGCGCATTGTCAGGTTGGTTCCAGGCACGAAGGAGCTATTGGATTATCTAAAGCCTAAATATCATTTACACTTGATTACCAATGGTTTCCAAGAGGTTCAGCACACCAAATTGAGCGGCTCAGGTTTGGAACCTTATTTCGAAACCTTGACTGTTTCAGAGGAAGTCGGCGTGAAGAAACCCAACCCTGAGATTTTCCATTACGCCTTGCGCAAAGCCAATGCCACGGCTGAAGAAAGCCTTGTCATCGGCGATGAGATGGCCGTCGACATCGATGGTGCGAGAGCCGCTGGAATAGACCAGATTTTCTTTAATCCAAAAGGGGAAACTATTGATGGAAAACGAACTTATGAAGTACGCAATCTATTGGATATCAAATTAATAATATGATTTTTTAAAAATTATCCTAAATAGGATAATCCTAAATAGGATAATTTGAAAAATATTCGTATTTTTGCACTGAAAATCTGATAGATATGGACAATCCATTTGTAACAAAAGGCTATGCTGGTCCCGATTACTTCTGTGACCGAGTAAAAGAGACCCAACAAATTGTAGAGCTCACCACCAACGGAAACAATATGGCGTTGATATCTCCACGACGAATGGGAAAGACTGGTTTGATTCAGCACTATTTCCAGCAAAAAGAAATCAAGGATCGATATTACACTTTCCATATTGACATCTATGCCACCAACAGCCTTCGTGACTTTGTAAATGTTTTTGGGAAAGCAGTTTTAGATGAGTTGAAGCCCAAAGGGAAAGCTGTTTGGGAGAAATTCTTGACTACTATCAAGTCGCTTCGCTCTGAAATCTCATTTGACATCAACAATACACCTACATGGAGCCTTGGATTGGGCGATATTGAAAACCCATCCATTACATTGGATGAAATCTTCCAATATCTTAACCATGCCGACAAACCTTGTTTGGTCGCCATTGATGAGTTTCAGCAAATCACATACTATCCCGAAGCATCCAATGTAGAAGCCTCGTTACGTACTCACATCCAACGGTGCATCAATGCCACTTTCCTTTTTTCGGGAAGCAAGCGCCATCTAATGGGCGAGATATTCACTTCCCCATCCCGTCCTTTCTACCAATCGGTGATTGTAATGAATCTGAAACCTATTGCGATGGAAAAGTACATTGAGTTTGCCCATAAGCAGTTTGAAAAATATGACAAGGCCATTGACGACGAGGTCGTGGCAGAAATCTATCAGCGTTTCGATGCCGTCACTTCATGCATTCAGCGCACGCTCAACGTGCTTTTCCTCAAAACTTTACCGAACACCAAATGCAATTTGGAAATGGTGGATAATGCTGTCAATTACATTTTGGATTTATTCTCAGAAAGCTATATGGATTTGCTCGACAGACTCCCTGAAAAGCAACGCGAAGTCCTCATTGCCATTGCCAAAGAGGGGAAAGCAAAAGGCATCACTGGACAGGTTTTCATTAGGAAATATCACCTTCAATCTCCCAGTGCCGTAATTGCTGCAATCCGCGCTCTGCTTGACAAGGATTTCATTACCCAGAACAATGCTACTTATTCAGTTTACGACCCATTTTTTGCATTGTGGCTATATAAAAACTCTTAGTTTTCATTTGATAACGACCTATCAGATTTATTTCAGCTTCGCCAAAACTGTTTCCATGCCATAAGTTTGGTCTCCAATCTTCACCTTGACATCAGCATCCAAAGGCAAAAACACATCCACGCGGGAGCCAAAACGTATCATACCCAGTTCCTCGCCTACAACGGCCTCATCGCCTGGTTCAAGGTCACAAACGATACGTCGCGCCACAAAACCTGCAATCTGCCTAACAAGGATCTCGCGACCTTTTTTGTCCTTCAAGATAATGGTATTATGCTCATTATCCGTCGATGACTTCGGCTTGAAAGCCAATAAGAACTTACCAGGATGGTATTTATAATAGGTCACTTCACCGTCGAACGGGAAAAAGTTGATGTGGACATTGTATATCGACATGAAAATGGAAATCTGACGGCGTTGGTCGTGGAAATACTCATCTTCAAGTACCACTTCATTGGCGGCTACCACTCCATCAGCTGGAGAAATCACGGCATCCTCTTCTAACGTCGTTTTGCGCCAAATTGGGACACGGAAAAAGCGGATGGTCAGTATAAGCACCACAAACTCAAAAGCATAAAAGAGGTAATGCCAGATTGTTTGCGAAGGCCAAAGCCAGTTGATGAGGACAATCGAAGCTGCGATAACAACAAGGGTAATCAGTATGGCCTTCGTTCCTTCCTCGTGTAATCTCTTATGAATCTTCATAGCAGCAGCAAATAAACGAAAATAAATGGTACGCTGAACAAAACAGAGTCAAAACGATCCAAAATTCCGCCATGACCAGGAATCAGTTTGCCCGAATCTTTCACACCAGCCTGCCGTTTCAACATCGACTCACTCAAATCGCCTAAAGTTCCAAAAATCACGGCAATTGCAGCCATCCCGATACCATCTGCAATCGGGAGCCAATCGGCATAATGGGCAAAAACCACCATGGCGATGATGGTAAACACCAATCCTCCGACGCTGCCCTCAATGGTCTTGCCAGGCGATATCCGAGGAAAAAGCTTATGCTTGCCCAGCAACTTTCCTGTTAAATAAGCAAAAATGTCATTCGCCCACAAAAGGCAGAAGACCAAAATGATTAAGCCAGAGCCTGCCAAACCGCCGAACAAGTCTTCGCGATAGAAAGAAAGCATCAGCGACGCGGGCAAGGAAAGGAAAAACAATGCACCATAAAGATAAGCAAAGACGTGCTTGACATCCTTTGTCTTGGAAAACAACGCGACAAGAAAAGGGAACATCCCAAACAGGATTTCCAACACAAGCCATTGTTGCGGAACGACCTGCAAAGCGACCAATGCCGCACAAGTGTATGCACCAACAGAGCAAATCTCACCTAACAAAAGATAAGGCGACTGATTCATCTGCTGTAACCGTGACATCTCAAAAGTGCCGACGATGACGATGAAGAGCAGCAAGGCAGCGTAAGCCCAAGGCGAAGCAAAGATGCATCCCAACACCAAGGCGGCCAACACCAAGCCCGAAATCGAACGAATCAGCAATTCTTTCATAACTTTCTGATATTTTTATTCCACATCTTGCACCAAGCGCACACCTCGTCCGTAAGCGCGGTTGCTGCAATCCTGCGAAATTAGATTCGAATCCAAGAAATAAACGCCATACGCGTAGTTGCCATTAACGTATGAGCTCGACCAATAATAACCGTGGCTGCCCACATTATGAACCGAAGCCCCAAAGCGATAGCCCGTTGCAGGCAGAAAAACCGCTCCGTGCTGTTCCAAAGTGCCCCACTCCGAAGCAGTGATGGTATTGCTGGAATAGCTCGTTTCATTCGTGTTCGTGTCATTTAAACTATAATAGCTGGTGCTCCAATCGTCGGGTAGCAAAATCACGCCGTTCACTTCGTTCACATTGGCTTTGGCATAGCGGATGCCAGATTCGGTCATACGAGTATCGAAAACATATCCCAATTCATCTGTAGACAGTGTGCGCCATTGGTTGGGTTGGTTGCCGCCATTGGATATTGGGTTATAGACGCCCCAATCTGCGTTGGCGTATATGCCCGTCAGATTGAATGAACCTAAAGGACCATACGCTGAACCCGTTGAACCGCTTGTGTTCCACGGAAAGTAATAGGTATTACCACAATCCCAACCGCTTGTGCCCCAACCAAACAAGTCACGGTCTACATTTTGGGCGGTGCTGTTTTGTCCTGTCGAAGTACCCAAACATTCCCATTGGTTCTCGGCAAACTTCCAGTATGGCGTACTTGCACTGCCGATGTATTGCAGGTTGCCTTGAGAGAAATACACTTGGTCGCCCTCCCCATTGATGGTGAACAATCCATTAATAGTTCCAACAGGAGCTCCACCATTGCTACTATTTCCAAGTGTAATATAGTTCATCTCCTCACCGTATGCAAGACCATAATCAGTCACAACGTAAGCACGCACATAATAAGTAGTGCCTGGAGCCAGACCAGCAAGCGTGTCGTTGAAGCTGCCTATGCTAGTGCCATCGGAAGTGTGGTTGTCGTCAATGTCAGGGTTCGGCTCCGTGCCCCAACATACGCCGCGTAGAAACACATGGCTGCCTTCGGGTATAGTCACCGTGCCGCCAACAACTGCACTTGTGGAAGTAATATTGGTCGGTTCAGTCGTGGTCACGAAGGAAGAAGGAACACGCGCAAAGACAAGCTCAACATTCTCAGTACGTGAGGAGTAATACTTGTAGCCACATCCAGGCACAAACTGTGTTACGCCTCCTCGCCAATCACCTCTAACATAAATAGAAATAGCAAACTGCGATTTGATCCTGTCGCCCTCCATGGGGACAAAGTCACCTAGAGCCTCATCAATTTCCATAGTCACAGAATTAGGATAACTGATCCAATTCCATTCTGGCATTAAGGTGATTGTAATCTCTTGTGCCTTAAGGTCAACGCCCAAGAATAGCATTGTGGACAAACACATTAGTATGAACAACACTTTTTTCATGATGATAAAGGGTTTTGTTTGTATTGAATATCGTCTGATTAAAGGATGGTTGTTATCGGTGCAAATTTAGGAACAATTTGCATGGAAGTGGCAAGAAAAGGGAAAAAAAGTGAACCACTAGATTGAGTTGACAGATGGCCATAAAACAGTGAACCCCGGCAGCCGTATGCTGTCGGGGTTCCCGTTGTGGGTGGGCGGCGAACTACTTTCCCACGTGTCACC
>DAIOUZ010000035.1:0-12497 GCA_036759285.1 Candidatus Limiplasma sp.
CGATGTAATGGATGTCGTTGGTGTTGAAGACGCTTTTCTTGTACGCACCATGACCATAGAAATACAAATGTCCGTCACGGCCTTTCCAAAGATAGCCGTCGCCTTCGCCACCAGGCGCATTTTGCTGAATGGACAAGGCTTCTCCGTAGTCATAGAAAGTTTCACCATGATCCCCCGAATAGCTCAGCACCATATAGAGGTTATAATCATAGCTCACATTGTGAAGGCTGTAGACGATGCCATTGTCGGCGACAACAAATTTATCTCCATTCAAGAGATAAAAACCTGGCTCATGTTGGAATCCCACAATGCCGCCCCATGAGGAGCCAGCCAACACATTGCCTTCGGGATCAAACTCCATGTGGAGCACCACCGCACCGTCGAAGGCGGCCAACTCCCAGTTTTGCATATCAGAGAGGGTAGAGTGGAAGATGCCGCTATCCACGCCGGAATAGTACCATTTGCTGACATACACATCACCCGCCTCGTTGGCAATCACATCGCCAATAGCATGGTATTCGTCGCCGATAAAACTCATATCGGCAGTGTTCCATGTGGCACCAGCATCGAGGGTGTAAAACAATTGTCTTTCGCCCCACAGCAACAAAGTGTCGTTGTTGACGGCGTATGCACCGATCATATTGTAGTTGGAGGTCGAGTTTGGAGCGGATTGTTGCCAAGTGTCGCCATGATCATCGGAATAGCAGACGAAGGCATAGTCGTCAGGAAACATGAAGATGCGCCCATCAGGACTGATGGTCATAAAGTTACGCATGTAATAATCAAGGACTTGCGTCCAAGTCTCGCCTTCATCTTGGGAGCGTATGAGACCACCATAGCCAGCCATGGCAAAAAGGCTGCCATCAGCGTCTGCACCAAGAAAGTAGGTGTTGCAGTTCAAGGGTTTCCAAACATTTTGTGCCACGCCACCAAGGGCGAAGCCTGCCAAAATCGCTAAAGTTAATACTAATCTTTTCATAGGTCTAATTATTTGATTGTTAATTATTTGATTTCGTTTTTTAACTACGGATTTTACGGATTATACAAATTCCATTTTGATGAATATTTCCGTCAAATCCGTGTAATCCGTAGTTTCTCATACAGCATTCACGATTTCCTCAAAGGTGCGGTTATCATCCCCGAGGTCCATCTTCATCTGTTTTATGCGGGTTTTGCGTTTGTAGTAAGAGTCGGTCTGGGTGTCCAACAGGATGGAAATCACTTGGTTGGAGAAGCCGTTCTTCGACAGGCAGCAGATGCGCACGTCCCATTGGCAGAGCTTGGGGTAGAGTTGCAACAGCCGTTGCGAGAAGCCGTCGAAAATCAAGTCCGTCAGGCTGATGAAGTCCTTCCAGTCGTTGTCGGTCAGCTCGAAATTGAGCGAGTCGTTGTTCACCTCCTCGCTGAGGGCTTGGGCGGTGGTCATAATCTTGTTTCGCGTCAAGATTTTCTGGATCGACATCAAATCCTTCGGTGGAAGCGACTGCTGGCTGCGGCGCAGTTCGTCGTTGGTGCGGATCAGGTTCTCCATGTTGCTCACCAACTCGTGGATGCGGTTTTGGTCGCGCTCCACCTGCCGCCCAAAGTGCTCCATCTCCAACTTGTGGTCGCTGATTTTCTTCCTCACAATCAGGAGGATGACGAGCAAGGCAATCACTGCTAAGGCGATAATCAGATACAGTTTCAGGTCGCGGTTGCGGTGCAGGCTCTCCAACTCGCTCTGCTGGGCTTTCAGTTCGTATTCCGATTTAATCCTTTGCATGGTCTCGTTGGAGTGTTCCGCATCGGCTTCCATCATGCTTGCAGTGAACTGTTTATGATATTGCACCGCCTGTTGGTAGTCGCCCTCACTGTAGGCGATGGCGTAAAGCGTCTGGTAAACAGACATTTTCAGTCCAGACCGCTCGCTGCGTAGAGCCTTGTTCAGGAATGACTTCGCCTTGTCGAACTCGCGCGTGTAATAATAAAGGATGCCCAAAGTCATGTGGGCGATGTCGGTGTCATTGTCGTTGAGGCCGCATTCCAAGGCCCTGTTTACGCTCTCGATGCCTTTGGCGAAGTTGCCTGTCTCCATGTAGTAGTCGCGGCCCATCTCCAAATAGAGGTCGCCCAACATGGCCGTGTCATTAATAAAGGTGGCGATGCGGAAAGCCGAATCGTAATAATGTTTGGCCTGGGTGAATTGCTCCTGCGCCCGCATGGCACGGCCACTGTTGCGGTAGGCGTTCATCATGCCCGATGAGTCGGCAGTCTGCTTGAAGCATTTCAAAGCCTGCTGATGTTGCTTGAAGGCATCCTCAAAGAGCTCATGTTTCAGATACATGGCTCCGAGGTTGTCGCTGAGTTGACCTTCAAGCTGGACGGCTTCAGTAGTCTTTTTGGAACGTTGCACAATAGCCAGCCCTTGCAGGAACTTTTCGGCAGCCTCTTCGGAACGGCGTTGCTCGCGCAGTTGCAGGCCTTCTTCGTATAAGGCTTGGGCTTGTTCCATGCGCTTCGCCTGGTTGTCGCATGACGACAACGCAAGGCAAAGGGCCATGGCGGTCATGATGAGTGATTTCAAATACGTTTTCATTTTCTTACGTTTTGATATCACAAAAATATACAGAAAAAACGTTTGTCAAGAGGCACGAAGGCCGCCAGAGGGCGATGTCCATACTTTTTTGGAATGTCATTATCGGTTTATATTGAAAATCAACGATGTAGCAATTGACGGCAAAAGGGCATGTCCTTACTTTTTTTGGTGAATTGGGGTCGATTTTTCGTCAGAAAAACTTTGTTCTAATCAAAAAATACCTATTTTTGTGCTTTCAATTTTTACGTTTATGCAAGTCCTAAAATCCAACATACGCATCGACTCCGAGGAGTTCAAGCAGAACGAGAAGAACATGCTCGCGCTGATGGCGCAATACCGCGAGGCGATGTCGGCCTCCATGCAGGGTGGCGGCGAGGCAGCCGTGGCCAAACACAAGAAACGCAACAAACTGCTCGCCCGTGAGCGCATCGACCTCCTCATCGACCCGAACACACCTTTTTTGGAGCTCTCGCCGATGGCAGCCTACGGCACTTATAACAACGACTTCCCCTCAGCGGGCATCATCACCGGCATCGGCGTGATTCAAGGCAGAGAGGCCGTCATCGTGGCCAACGACGCCACCGTGAAAGGCGGCACCTACATGCAATACACAGTGAAGAAACACCTTCGCGCTCAGGAGATTGCCATGGAGAACCACCTGCCCTGCGTTTATATGGTTGACAGCGGTGGTGCCTTCCTTCCTGAGCAGGACACCGTCTTCCCCGACCGCGACCACTTCGGGCGTTTCTTCTACAACCAGGCGCGCATGTCGGCCATGGGCATCCCACAAATTGCCATCGTGATGGGCATGTGTACCGCTGGCGGTGCCTACGTGCCGGCCATGAGCGACGAGACCATCATCGTGCGCAACCAAGGCACCATCTACCTTGGTGGACCTCCGTTGGTGAAGGCCGCCACGGGTGAGGTGGTCACAGCGGAAGAGTTGGGCGGTGGCGAGATGCACACCTCCGTGTCGGGTGTGGCCGACCACTTGGCCGAGAACGACCAACATGCCTTGCAAATCTGCCGCAACATCTTCAAGACTTTGGAGAAGTCGCACCGTCAAAAGTTAGATATGCTGCCAGTGGAGGCACCTTTATATGACCCGCATGACCTTTATGGTCTTGCGCCCATCGACTTCCACAAGTTGGTCGACCCGAGGGAAATTATCGCCCGCATTGTGGACGGTAGCCGTTTCCAAGAGTTCAAGTCGAGATACGCCACCACTCTCGTTTGTGGCTTTGCACATTTAATGGGCTTCCCCGTGGGCATCATTGCCAACTTTGGCGTATTGTTCTCAGAATCAGCGTTGAAAGCCACCCACTTCATCGAGTTGTGCTGCCAGCGCAACATCCCGCTTGTGTTCTTGCAGAACATCACAGGTTTCATGGTCGGCAAGCAGTACGAACAGGGTGGCATCGCCAAGGACGGTGCGAAGATGGTTCATGCGGTCAGTAATGCCAATGTACCTAAATTCACGGTCATCTTCGGTGGCTCGTTCGGTGCAGGCAACTACGGTATGGCAGGTCGCGCCTACAGTCCGAGGCTGCTCTTCATGTGGCCCAATGCCAAGATTTCTGTTATGGGTGGTGAGCAAGCGGCCAGCGTGTTGGCTACCGTCAAGGAAGACCAGTATAAATATAGAGGCTTGGAAGTACCAAAAGACGAAATTGCCCAGCTGAAAAAAGACATCCTGGCCAAGTACGACTACGAAGGCTCAGCCTTCTACAGCACGGCTCGCCTCTGGGACGACGGCATCATTGACCCTGTCGACACACGCAAAATCCTCGCCTTGGGCATCGCCGCCTCATTGAACCAGCCCTTCCCGCCGCAACAGTTTGGCGTGTTTAGAATGTAAACTAAGAACAGCAGCATAATCATGAACCAACAAAACGGAAACAAAGGCTACCTCTACGGCATCGTTTTGGTGGCTGTCTTGGGCGGGTTGCTCTTTGGTTACGACACCGCCGTCATTTCGGGCGCGGAGAAAGGTTTGCAGGCCTATTTCCTCGGCGCGTCTGACTTTCAGTACACCGATTTTATACATGGTCTTACTTGTAGCAGTGCGCTGATCGGATGTGTCATCGGAGCATTAATTTCAGGTTGGTTGGCCAATCGTTTGGGCCGCAAACAGGCACTTTTCGTAGCTGGCATCCTGTTCTTTGTGTCGGCACTCGGTTCCGCGCATCCCGAATTTCCATTTCATCAGCATTCCACCGCCACGTTGACCGTCCTCAACAGCTTCAACTATTACCGCATCATCGGTGGCATGGGCGTTGGATTGGCGAGTGCGATTTGCCCGATGTATATTGGCGAGATAGCACCAGCCGGAAAACGTGGTCAGTTGGTGAGTTGGAACCAATTTGCCATCATTTTCGGTCAGTTGGTGGTTTATTTCGTCAATTTCCTCATTTTGGGGTCACATGAGAATCCCGTTATTGAGTCCATCGGGAAGGGAATCAGCCAAGTGATGCCCGAAAGTGACCCTTGGACTATCGCGGTTTGTTGGCGCTACATGTTTGCTTCCGAAGCCATCATCGCTGCCCTATTCACTGTTTTGATTTGCTTCGTGCCTGAATCGCCGCGTTATTTAGTGATGGCAGGCAAGGACGACAAGGCTTTGGGTGTGTTGTCAAAAATCAATGGTTTGGAGCAAGCCAAGGTCATTTTGGCCGACATCAGGAGCACTATCAAGGTGAAGACAGAAAAGCTGTTTACCTATGGCTGGTTAGTAGTCTTCATCGGCATCATGCTGAGCGTGTTCCAACAGGTGGTGGGCATCAATGCCGTGTTGTATTATGCGCCGCGCATCTTCGGCGACATGGGCATGACCAACCCGATGTTCAACACGGTGGTGATGGGTGTGGTCAACATCCTGTTTACCTTGGTGGCCATCTTCACTGTCGAGAAGTGGGGGCGCAAGCCATTGCTCATCAGCGGTAGCATCGGTATGGCCATCGGTGCTTTCGGCGTGGCTTGCACCTTTGGTGTGGACGGCATGCAACTGATTACGATGATTTCCATCTTGCTCTATTCAGCCTCGTTCATGTTCTCATGGGGTCCGATTTGTTGGGTGCTGATTGCAGAAATTTTCCCCAACACCATCCGTGGCGCGGCTACGGCCATCGCTGTGGCGGCGCAGTGGATCTTCAACTTCGTTGTCAGCTCGACCTTCGTTCCCATGTTCAACATGCATCTCACTGCGGGCGACAACTTCGGCCATTGGTTCACCTACGGACTCTATGGCGTGATGTGCATCGTGGCGGCTATCTTCGTTTGGCGACTCGTCCCCGAAACGAAAGGCAAGAGTTTGGAAGACATGACGCGTTTTTGGAAAGTTAAAAGCAAAGAGTGAGGAATATGAACGTAAAGCGGCTGTCAGAAGCTAAGGTCCCTGAGCCCGTCGAAGGGCCGACCGATATTGTGACGGTGCTTCGACAGGCTCAGCAACCTGCCTTAACTGAACAACTGAATAACTGACAACTGAAAACTGGCAACTATGAACTATTTATTGGGCATCGACTTAGGCAGCAGCAGCGTGAAGGTCTCGCTGGTGGAGGTTGACAGCGGACGATGTGCGGCTTCAGCTTCTTATCCAGAGACAGAAGCCCCCATCAAAGCCTTGCAGCCCGAATGGGCAGAGCAACGCCCCGACGACTGGTGGAATTACTTCAAAAAAGCTTTAAACGCTCTCAATGCTAAACGCTCAACGCTCAACTCAATAGAAGCTATCGGCATAACATACCAAATGCACGGCCTAGTCTGCTTGGACAAGAACCGACAGCCACTCCGCGATGCCATCATTTGGTGCGACTCACGCGGCGTGCCATACGGCGACAAGGCTTTCCACGACATTGGGGAAGAGAAATGCCTGAGCCATCTGCTCAACTCACCTGGCAACTTCACCGCATCGAAACTGGTATGGGTGAAAGAGAACGAGCCTGAACTGTTCGACAAGATTGACAAAATCATGCTGCCGGGCGACTATCTCGCCATGCGGCTGTCGGGCGAAGCGGTCACCACGGCCTGTGGGTTGTCGGAGATGATGTTGTATGATTACCGTTGTAGAGACGCAATGCATTGCGTCTCCGAAGACGTGATGAATTATTACGGATTTTCCAACGACATCATCCCTCCGTTGGTGCCAACCTTTGGTATACAAGGTAAGGTCTCGGCTGAGGCAGCTAAGGAATTGGGATTGAAAGAAGGCATTCCCATTGCCTATCGTGCTGGTGACCAGCCCAACAATGCCTTATCGCTCAAGGTGTTGCATCCTGGTGAGATTGCAGCCACAGCGGGTACATCGGGTGTCGTTTATGGTGTTTCCGACAAGGTGAGTTACGATCCCAAATCGAGGGTGAACACCTTTCTGCACGTCAACCATACGATGGAGAATCCCCGTCTCGGCATCTTGCATTGTGTCAATGGCTGCGGCATCTTGAACTCATGGCTGCGCCGCCATATCGGGTCGTGGGAGATGATTGCGCCGAAGCAGATAGCTTACGAAGACATGAACCGCATCGCCGCCGACATCCCGATTGGCAGCGACGGTCTCAGTATCTTGCCTTTCGGCAACGGTGCCGAGCGCGTCATGGAAAACCGCGACTTGGGCTGTTCCATCCACGGGCTGAACTTCAAGCGTCACACGCACGCCCATCTGTTCCGTGCCGCTCAAGAAGGTGTGGTGTTTGCCTTCATGTACGGCATGGAGGTGATGCAAAGCCTCGGCATGACCCTCGATAAGATCCACGCAGGTAAAGCCAACATGTTCCTTTCCCCCATTTTCCGCGAGACCCTTGCAGGCGTCAGCGGTGCCACCATCGAGCTTTACGATACCGACGGCAGCATTGGCGCAGCACGGGCGGCAGGCCTCGGCGCCGGATTCTATACTTCTCCAGACGAAGCCTTTGCCAGTCTGAATCGCCTTGCGATCATCGAGCCAGATGAGAAACTGGCGGAGCAGTACATGGAGGCGTATCAGAGGTGGAAAAATCATATCACTGCCAACTGAAATGCTTTGCATTCGACGAAGTCAATAACTGAACAACTAACAATGAATAAAATGGAATACTTCCCGCAAATCCAAAAAATCCCTTTCGAGGGAACTGAATCAAAGAACGTGATGGCCTTTCACTACTACGACCCCGAGTGCGTGGTGATGGGCAAGAAAATGAAAGACTGGCTGCGCTTCGCTATGGCTTGGTGGCATACCCTCGGCCAGGCCAGCGGTGACCAGTTTGGCGGTCAGACCCGAAGCTATGCTTGGGATCGCGCCACCGACCCCATCCAGCGTGGCAAGGACAAGATGGACGCTGGCTTCGAGCTGATGGACAAGCTTGGCATTCATTATTTCTGCTTCCACGATGTTGACCTCGTCGAAGAAGGCGCGACGGTGGAGGAATATGAGGAGCGGATGCGCGTCATCACCGACTATGCCCTGGAGAAGATGAAACAATACCCCGACATCCACCTGCTATGGGGCACCGCTAACGTGTTTGGCCACAAGCGCTATATGAACGGTGCTGCCACCAACCCCGACTTCGACGTGGTGGCCCGTGCCATTGTGCAAATCAAGAACAGCATCGACGCTACCATCAAGCTTGGAGGAACGAATTATGTCTTTTGGGGCGGTCGCGAGGGCTATATGAGTCTGCTCAATACCGACCAGAAACGTGAAAAGGAACACCTTGCCACCATGTTGCGCATGGCTCGCGACTACGGACGCGCCCACGGCTTCAAAGGCACTTTCCTCATCGAACCCAAACCTATGGAGCCCACGAAACACCAATACGATGTCGACACCGAGACCGTCATCGGCTTCCTCAAGACGCACGGCCTCGACAAGGACTTCAAGGTCAACATCGAGGTGAACCACGCCAACCTCGCCGGGCATACCTTCGAGCATGAGCTGGCCGTGGCCGTCGACAACGGGATGCTGGGCAGTATTGATGCCAACCGTGGCGACTACCAGAACGGCTGGGATACCGACCAGTTCCCCATCGACAACTTCGACCTCACCCAGGCCTGGATGGAGATCATTCGTGGTGGCGGTTTCACCAACGGCGGCACCAATTTCGATGCCAAGCTGCGCCGCAATAGCACCGACCCCGAGGATATCTTCATCGCCCATATCAGCGGTATGGATGCCATGGCACGTGGGTTGCTCAGTGCCTCCAACATTTTGGAAAACAGCGAGTTGCCAAAGATGAAGAAAGCCCGTTACGCTTCTTTCGACAGCGGTATCGGCAAGGACTTTGAGGACGGCAAACTCACCTTCGAGCAAGTCTACGAATATGGCAAGAAAGTCGGTGAACCCAAGATGACCAGTGGCAAGCAGGAGCTGTACGAAACCTTGGTGGCTTTGTATGCTAAGTGATGGGGTAGGAAAGGATTCCGAGAAAGTAAGTTGGGACTGCCGACTTTGGAAATGAAAATCGGCCGACTTTGGAAGTGAGAGCCAAGCAACTACAGATGTAAGAATTTCACAAAAATCGGTATATTTTTGCGTTTATTCCGCTACGAAATCAAAAAATCGCATTTCGTAGCGGAATAAAGTTGATTTTATTCAAAAACTTGTTTTATCTTTGCAGCGGAAAACAACTAATAAACTATCAACCATGTGCATTGTTATTGGAAGAGAGAAAGAGATTGAGGAGCTAAAACGTCGCTGTAGTAGTGGCCGTCCAGAGTTTATCGCGGTCTATGGTCGTCGCCGCGTGGGAAAGACTTTCCTTATCAATGAGACGTTAGGCGACAACATGACATTTCATCACACTGGTCTTTCTCCATACGACCGCAAGAGAAAGGTTACGTTGAAGGATCAGTTGCAAAACTTTTATTTCTCGCTGATTCGACATGGCATGGAGGGCATTGCCCAGCCCAGGTCGTGGATGGAGGCTTTTTTTATGCTAGAGCAATATCTTGAGCGGCGTGACAACGGATCGCGTCAGGTGGTGTTCATCGACGAGTTGCCATGGATGGACACGCCAAGGTCGGGGTTTCTCACTGCACTTGAGGCGTTTTGGAACGGTTGGGGCAACACCCGCCATAACCTGTGCTTTGTGGTGTGTGGTTCCGCCACCTCTTGGATGCTTGATAATCTCATCAACAACAAGGGCGGCCTTTACGGACGTCTTACCTGCGAGATGAAGCTTGCCCCATTTACCTTACTCGAATGCGAAAAGTTCTTCGTCAGCCGTGGCATCAAGATGTCGCGCTACAATATTGCCCAGGCCTACATGATTCTTGGCGGTATTCCTTATTACCTCGACTGCTTCGACCCGTCACTCAGCCTCGCGCAAAACATTGATAGGCTGTTTTTCAACCCCAAAGCGAAACTTGGCGACGAGTTTGACCGGCTGTTCAACTCCGTGTTCGACCATGCCGATGCCTGCATGAAAATAGTGAAGGCACTAGGCCAACGGCATTCGGGATACACCCGGGAGGAGATTGCGCAAAAAGTCGGCATCAACCCCAACGGCGATTTCACATCCATTATAAAAGCCCTCTTGGCCAGTGACTTTATAAAAAAATACGTTCCGTATGGTGTGAGCAAACGTGAGGAGCATTATAAACTATCGGACTGTTTCTGTTGGTTCTGGCTACACTTCAAGGAAAGTCGTGGCATCACTGAAACCGACTATTGGGAACATCATCTGAAGGAGCCGGAGATAGCTTCGTGGCGAGGGGTCGCTTTCGAGGAGGTGTGTTTTCAGCATATCTGGCAAATCAAGATGGCTTTGCAGATTGCGGGTGTTTCTTCAAAAGAATCCGCCCTGATTGTGAAAGGCAGCGGCAAAAATGAAGGCATGCAGCTTGATCTGCTCATCGACCGTGCCGACGACGTGATGAATGTATGCGAAATGAAATTCAACAAAAGTGCACTAACCATCACGAAAGCATACGCACAAAAGCTAGTAGCCCGAGTCAGCACACTTGAAAAGACAAATCCCAACAAGACCTATCATTTGACGCTGATTAGTGTTTTACCCCCGACCCCCAATGCCTATACCGATACGTTTACGGCAAGGATTACTATTGACGAATTGTTTAAATAACTGATTAAGCTTTTGGTAATGTTTCAACCAATATGTCTGAAGTCTGTGGACTTCAAGAATGCGGCGCTGAAGATGGCTACATGGGCTTATTGCCGGAAAAAATTACAGACATTGCACATGCCCTGTTCTCCATTCTAACTCCACAAAATGTGGCGCTTTCTCTGTACAAATCAAGCTACCAAGATTACTAAAGAAACGGACTACATGAGGACTATAAATCCCATTATATGCCCCATCTCTTCCCATCAATATTGCATTTTTCAAACCATTTCTTACACAGAATAATGGTGTAGGTTCTGGCATGGGTATATTCAAACAAGGCCTATCCGGATGTCCATTGATACTTCCATGATGTGATACAACATAATAATCAGATTTGAATAGAAATGGGCTGCAAGTCCCTGATTGAGTCATGCGGTCGAATCCATTCTGTTCTAAATCACCAGGGAACACTATTGATTGACCACCTAATGTAATCATTATTACGATTGATGAATTGTTTAACGGATCGTTCACTATCCTATAGTTGGATGGCGCATTAACAATGGTCGCCTTGCTTCGATATAATCTACACTCTGGATGTAAAAACCTGACAGCGGCATGACTATTCTTATTGATTGGTTCCACGAATTTAACACCAACTTGTTTTAATTTGTCCAAAATTCTTATATATGTTTTATTCGCACAGTGATAGTATAAATTGACATAACACACCGTTCCCTCGTCAATATAATGATTATCCACAAGATATTCCAGACCATTATAATGATCATAATGCGTATGGGTCAGAAAAAACCTGTTGATGCGTATCGATTCATCATGTCTTTTGTTCAGTTTTAGCTTAATGGCTTCGAAACAACTTTCTAAGTTTGCAGAATAATTATGCCAATTACTCTTGTCAATTATTGAACAATCCACCATCCATATTTGATAGAATAAACCATCTTGGATTAAAATGATACTGCAATTTCCATGACCCACATTAACATGATACGAAAACACGTCTAAATTGTTTGATTTCTCCAATCGTTTCAACAAGATAGTGTCTTCTTCTCTTTCTGGATCAATACTATTTTCAATTAGTTGTTGCTGTAGGGCATTAAATGCTCGAAATTGTTGTCGAGCATACGGAGAGAGGTTCCCATAACTAAAACGTTGTTGATCATCTTTTTCGTTGTAAAACACATACCAACCCTCTCGGATTGTCCCTGAATGATTGGTCATATTCAACTGTTCACTATTCAGAGATAACACTTTTGTACTTTGCTCTGCTTCATTTTCCGTTGGCAACAAGGATACTATTGAGGCATTACTTTCTAAAGGTTTAAAAATACTATCAACGAAATAAAGACTCTCTGGTTCTTTTTTATACTTTTTTACAATATTTTTATTCATTTTAGTTAATACTAAATGCTATTATTTGCTTTGTTTAATCATATTATCAACAGCCTCATCCAAATCTTGAGAAGACTTGTCTTTAGCCCAAATATCCCAAAATGGAATGGTTTGGCTCGAAGGTTTTATTGATGGCTCGTCAATTCGAATTTTTGACGGCAATAATGTTGCATCTCCGACAACAATGGCCTCACCAATATCTAATAAAGAAAGGTTATCTGCAATGTTACCTAAATTATCTGGAAGCAAACGCTTAATAACATTTTGATCATCGACATTTGTAAGACGTAAACTAACAAAATTATTACATTGGCTTAATACTGTCCGATTAACTTCCGATGGTCTTTGGCTTATTACTACAAGACCAACACCATATTTTCGTCCCTCTTTTGCAATTCTCTCAAAACTTTTTAATCCAATTCGCGCGACGGAATCGCTTGATTCCAAATGCTGTACATACAAATGTGCTT
>DAIOUZ010000035.1:12507-20486 GCA_036759285.1 Candidatus Limiplasma sp.
TCATCACATAACAACGCAATAGGATGTGCTTTATCTTGACCACTCCACTGTTGGACAGAGAATATAATACGAGATAACAATCCTATGACCAATGGCAGCACATCAGATGGAACCTCTGACAAATTAACAATTTTCACACTTCCATCGTCCCCCATTATGGTGTGACAGAATGACTTCAACCAATCTAAAGACATCTCTTCATCAGAAATAGAAAACATAAATCCCATACGTTTATCTTGGAGTTTGTTTTCTAAGCGCTGATTAAAACGTGTTAGTTTCCCATAATATGCACCCTGTTTTGTAGTGCCAGGTTTAGCCCCTTCATCCAAATGAGTATCATACACTTTTAGTTTTAATAATACCTCATTTAAATCGTACGGGACAGGACTATCCAAAGTTACCAAACCAGAATATGTGGAACTCTTTGTTTTGTTCTCTTTTCCAATCATTATTTCTTTGGATAACAGCATCGCCTGATTCGGTGCATTTTGATCGCTTCTATCAAGGAGTAACGCCTGCATTTCTTCATAATTGAGCAGCCAATATGGAACCATTAAAATACGGTTAGACAATTTGTTTGCAGTAGTCAAATCCCCTGGAGATGCTATCTTAAATTGTTTGATACCATCCATGGCAAAATCAGGTGATGAATATTCACCATGTATATCAAAAAGTACGGCATTTACCAACTTCAAATGAGACATTTCCTCAATAATTTTGGCAACGCAATACGATTTTCCACTTCCTGTAGAACCCACAATTGCAGCATGCCTTTGAAAGAACTTGTTACCATCTAAATATGCCACAGAAGACTCATCCATTGAATACTTTCCAATAGACAAAGGATGTATTCCCGATTTAATACAAGAAGAAATGCTTTGCATTAAATCGGTCAAAACCTCTCCTTCAATTCGATAACATTGAGCATTTATTCTTGGTACATTACTCACATTGCGTTTGAAAACATTTCGGTCATTTCCCGACCTGTCTCTTAATTCTCCAATGAAAACCAATTTGATTTGGTTATAAACGCCGACTTCCTCATTTTCTTCAAGCTCCTCAATTGACAAATTATTAACATCTGCCTTACGATAGATTTTAATAATCATGCCAATAATATGTTTTCCTGATTCCGGACTCTCAATAGCAACAAGTTGATTCACTTGTAGCACTGACAGTATCTCGTCAGAATTTATTACAGCGTACGCAAGACCTGTGTCAACACTATTTATTGAGCCAATAGAATCTTGTTTTTGAAATTTAAATATTCGATTGTCGTCCATATTTAATTATTTAATGATTTCAAGTAATCCAGAAATATTCCAATACGCTTTACCGTTTATCTCTAAAGGAACCGAATCATAACTATTATGTATAATAGTTCCTTTACCACCATTATCAGAAACTATAATATATGGGTATGTTTTTGCATTAATCACTTTATTCTGAATAGCATCAGTAATGTCTTTCGTTACAATAAGGATTGGCTTCTTTCTTTTTTGGGAATAGCTCAGTAAATTTGGATGCACATGAATATCATTAAATCCATAACCTATACAGAGAAATCCCGAAGTAGACTTAAAAACATCATCCATTTGTTGCATAAGATCCCTATATGGTGGTTGCGATGTTTTTTCATATTTATTTGTCCCAGGAGTAATAATACATGGTTGATGATCTTTAAGCCTCGTTCGGACATTAATAAAAGAAAGGATTTTTCCTTCTTTTTCGAACCAATCAAGTGAGCCGTGAACTTTCAGCACATTAACTTTCCCTTCATAATGCGAATGAATATTCAATTGTTGAAGAGAAACATCAAAAGACCCAATAGGTTTATTTGTGAAGCATGTATTCAGATAAGCGGATGTTTGTGAAACTGCATATTCTGCAATTCTATCATAATTTGTTGTAACAACATTAATAGTTTGGTCAGACCGATTATATATCATGTAATCAAGCAAATCGGCAAGAGCTAATCTTTCACCCTTAACAACCTGTTCAAATACTTTGACATCTTCCTCTTGAATTTCATCCCAAACGCACTCTCGAATATCATTTTCAACAGACATTGGCATATGAACATCCAAAAGAGCATCTTCCAATCCCATCTTTTTTGTATTAATATTGTCAAGGAACGCGGTTACAGCATCGTTACTTTTTGAATCTGGGTATGTTTTGCCGGTGAAATAGTTTGAAAGCACCATTGACAATTTTGTCATGCTCGCTATTCCATATCCAATAGATGCCCCTGAACCAAGTACAATTACTGGGTTTTTATTTACTATATCCTGTATTCTTTTAAAAAGTTCATCTTCTGTCATATTCATTAATTCTTATAATAAAGTTGCCACAAAGATAAAAATTATTCTCAATTCAAGCAAAATATGACACAAAAACTCTCAACAAACCCAAACAAGGTCATGGGACAAGGACATATACCCACCCATCCCAATTCAGCAGATTCCACAATTAACCCTCCCCATTTCCATATTTTTCCTATCTTTGTGCCCATCATCATAAACTTATCATCATGAAAAAATTCTCCTTTATCCTCTTTTGCTTGGCTTTTGGACTTTTCTTGCAGTCCTATGCTGAACCCGTCAAGCTGCAAAGCCCCGATGGACAACTTGAACTGAAATTCGAAGTCATAGGCGGCATTCCGCAGTATTCCCTCGACCGCGCAGGGAAGCCTATCGTGCTGCCCTCCAAGATGGGCTTCACCCTCGAATGGCGCGATGACCTTGCCCATGCTTTCGTATTGAAAGACACGAAATACAGCACTTTCGACGAGACTTGGGAACCCGTCTGGGGCGAAGAGGCTCAAATCCGCAACCACTATAATGAGATGCTCGTCACCTTGGAGCAACCTGTTGGTTCTGTGGAAAGCATGGATCATTCCACTGAAAAGAAGGCCACGGTGATGAAAATCCGTTTCCGTCTCTATGACGATGGTCTCGGTTTCCGTTATGAGTTTCCGATGGAGAATGCCTTGGTCTACTTCTGGATCAAGGAGGAACTGACTGAGTTTGCCATGACGGGCGACCACACCGCTTGGTGGATTCCTGGCGACTTGGACACGCAAGAGTTCAATTTTACCCAGTCGCGGTTGTCAGAAATCCGTGGTCTGTGGGAAGCTGGACACAAAGATGGTGGCTGGCCTTGGACAGGATTCTCCCCAACTGGCGTGCAGACGGCCTTGCAGATGAAGACCGACGACGGCCTTTACCTCAATATCCATGAAGCCGCCACGCTCGACTACCCGACCATGCATCTCGACCTCGACGACAAGAATATGGTGTTCCGCGCTTTCCTCAGTCCCGATGCCACGGGCTACAAAGGTCGCTTGCAGGCACCTTGCCACACACCTTGGCGCACGGTTATGGTCTGCACCTCGGCCACCGACGTGCTGGCTTCGCGCCTCATCCTCAACCTCAACGACCCTTGCGTTTTGGAGGATGTGTCGTGGATCCACCCTGTGAAATACATGGGCGTGTGGTGGGAGATGATTTCGGGCAAGAGCACTTGGGCTTACACTAATGACTTCCCGTCGGTGAAGCTAGGGGAGACCGACTATGCTCATGCCAAACCCAACGGTACCCACGGCGCCAACAACGCCAATGTGCGCCGTTACATCGACTTCACCGCCGCCAACGGTTTCGATGCCCTGCTCATCGAAGGCTGGAATATCGGCTGGGAGGACTGGTATGCCAAGCAGAAAGACTTCGTCTTTGACTTCCTCACTCCTTATCCCGATTTCGACCTGCCTGCCTTGAACAAATACGCCCACGAGAAGGGTATCCGCCTCATTATGCACCACGAAAGCTCGGCCTCCACGCAGAATTACGAGCGTTGGATGGATAAGGCATACGCCCTTATGAACCTATACGGTTACAATGCCGTGAAGGGCGGTTATGTGGGTACCATCATCCCCTTCGGCGAGGGTCACTACAGCCAACCCATCAACAACCACTACCACTATGCCATCGAGAAAGCTGCCAAATACCATATCATGGTGAATTCACACGAGGCGGTAAGACCCACCGGCCTCTGTCGTACTTGGCCCAACATGATTGGAAACGAGAGTGCCATGGGTACCGAGTTCCGCGAGCGCATCAAGCCCGGACACACGACAATTCTGCCCTTCACGCGCTTGCAAGGCGGCCCGATGGACTACACCCCTGGCATCTTTGAGACCGACATGGGCAAAATCGTGCCTTGGGGCGGAAAGATGCAAATCACTATCTGCAATCAACTCGGTTTATATGTGACCTTCTACTCACCTTTGCAAATGGCTGCCGACTTCCCAGAGCACTATGCGCAGTTCATGGATGCGTTCCAATTCATCAAGGACGTGGCTGTGGACTGGGACAAGACCCTCTACCTCATGGCTGAGCCTGGCGACTACATCGTTACGGCACGCCATCCAAAGTTGTCGACCTTGAACAAGGCTGCCGAGGGTGTCGGCACTTTGCGTGATGGTAAGAAAGGTGTTATTTCCAATGCCACTAAGTTTGTGTACAACTTGCCCGACGATGCCACGATAGAAGACCTTTGGCATTCTGAGCCGCACGATGTATGGTATGTGGGCGGCATCACTGACGAGAATGCTCGTGAAGTCACGGTGAAATTGGATTTCCTGAAGCCTGGTGTGAAATATGAGGCCACGATTTATGCCGATGCCAAAGATGCCAGCGGCATTCCCGATGAGCATTACAACGCACAAGCCTACACTATCACTAAGAAGACGGTGACGGCGAAATCGACATTGAAATTGAGGATGGCGCCTTGCGGCGGATTCGCGGTTTCGTTACGTTCGTTGTAATACATGTAGAGACGGTGTGCACACCGTCTCTACAACCATAATTTACAATAAATTTTTCGTTGACAGCAGCCCACAGGCAGCATCAATATCCTGTCCGCGTGAGGCCCGGATGGTTGCGATGATGCCCTTCTCGTTGAGCGCGTCGCGGAACCAGGTCATGGTGGCAGCATCGGGGCTTTTCAGCGGAATGCCGGGCACAGCGTGATACCTTATTAAATTAAAGCGGCATCTTGTGCTACCTAGCAGACGTGCAATCTCCTTGACGTGGTCCTTGCTGTGGTTGAGGTCCTTGAAGATGATGTACTCGAATGAGAGACGACGTTGGCCGTGCCAGTCGTGTTGCTTGACGGCGTGGATGACTTCCTTGATGGGATAGGTCTTCTCAATGGGCATCAGTTTGAGGCGCTCGTCGTGGAAAGGACTGTGCATGCTGATGGCAAGATTGCATTTCGACTCTTGGAGGAAACGTTTGAGGTTGGGGATGAGGCCACTGGTCGATACAGTGATGCGTGTTGGACTCCAGCCCAAGGCCCATTCCTGTGTGAGGATGTCCAAACAGCGCATCAGGTTGTCATAGTTGGCTAAAGGCTCGCCCATGCCCATGAAGACGATGTTGGTCAATTCATCAAACTCGGGCAGGCTGAGAATTTGGTTCATGATTTCGGCTACGGAGAGGTTCTTTTGGAAGCCTTGTTTGCCTGTGGCGCAGAAGAGGCAGTCCATCTGGCAGCCCACCTGCGTGGAGACGCACAGCGTGGCGCGCTCGCGGTCAGGGATGTAAGCCGCCTCGATGAAATGTTCACTGGCAGGGAAGAGGTATTTCTTTGTGCCGTCACTTGACACTTGCTCCTTGATAGGAGCTCTCAGTCCCGTTTCGTATTGCTCTGACAATAAAGCCCTTGCGCTCTTGCTGAGGTTGGTCATGTCCTCAATGGAGGCGCAACGCTTCTGGTAAATCCAGTCCACAATCTGTTTGCCCGTGAACTTGGGCAGTTCCAGTTTCTCGACGACCTCTTGAATTTCAGCAGGGGTCTTGCCTAAAAGTATCATTTTTTCCATATTTCGACAAGCTCAATAACTGCCGCAAAAATAGAGAAAAATACCGTGTTTATGCTTTGATATAGCGGAAACACCAAAAAATACGTACTTTTGCACCCATGTTTTGAAATACCATGAAAAAAATGCCCCTCATATTCAGTCTTTTGGCAGCTTTCTTCGCCATGCCGTCGTGCTGCCCTTCTGGGAACCAAGTCCCCGAACAACCCGAACAAAAGGAAATCGTTTCCATCGAAATGAGTCCAGTGGACACCGTCAATGTCATCCCTGCCGATACGGCCACGTTTTATTCCGAGGTGGTAAACAAGAAGAATTGCTTTATCCTCATTTCCAAGCCCGAATATCGTCTTTATGTCTGCGAAGTGGTGGATGGCGACACCATAAAACGCGTGCATTATCCTGTTTGCGTGGGCAAGAATAAAGGTCAGAAGCAGAAGAAAGGCGACATGAAAACGCCCGAATGCACGGCTGAGAATCCGTTCACTATCACTGAGATTGTCGATGCGTCAGATTGGTCTCACGACTTCGGCGACGGACGTGGCAGCATTTTGTCCTACGGGCATTGGTTCATGAGACTGAAAACGCCAGGTCATACAGGCATAGGTATTCACGGCAGCACCAACAATGAGAGCTCAGTGCCAGGTCGTGGTAGCGAGGGCTGCATCCGCCTCCGCGACGACGACTTGATTCAACTCAAGGAGAACTATGCTTTTGTAGGGATGCGGGTCGTGATCCTCGCTGACAAATAATGAAAAAGTCCGGTGCCTTATGACATCGGACTTTTTTCAAAGTCAAGGCAAAGCATGTCATCCCTTGCTGAGCTTTGTGCGATTGGGATCTATGCTTTGCTCGTTTCAAGCTTATTTCATAGCCTGTTCCACGGCGACAGCGACAGCGACGGTGGCACCCACCATCGGGTTGTTGCCCATACCGAGGAAGCCCATCATCTCGACGTGTGCCGGGACGGATGAGGAACCTGCAAACTGGGCATCGCTGTGCATACGGCCCATGGTGTCGGTCATGCCGTAAGAAGCGGGACCAGCAGCCATGTTGTCGGGATGCAGGGTGCGGCCTGTACCACCACCAGAGGCGACGGAGAAGTAAGGTCTGCCTGCCAACAGACGCTCTTTCTTATAGGTGCCTGCCACAGGGTGTTGGAAACGGGTCGGGTTGGTGGAGTTGCCGGTGATGGACACGTCGACGTTCTCCAACCACAGGATGGCCACGCCTTCACGGACGTCGTCAGCACCGTAGCAGTTCACCTTCGAGCGGAGGCCCGTAGAATAAGGGATGCGCTCCACGACAGTCACCTTGCCGGTGAAGTAGTCGAACTCGGTGCGGCAGTAAGTGAAGCCGTTGATGCGGCTGATGATCTTGGCGGCGTCTTTGCCGAGCCCGTTGAGGATGACACGCAGGGGTTTCTGGCGCACCTTGTTGGCCATCTCAGCAATCTTGATGGCACCCTCAGCGGCAGCAAAGCTTTCGTGGCCTGCCAGGAAAGCGAAGCATTCGGTTTCCTCGCGGAGCAGACGAGCGGCGAGATTGCCGTGGCCGATACCGACCTTACGGTCGTCGGCGACAGAACCGTCGATGCAGAATGATTGCAGGCCTTCGCCAATGGCTTCGGCGGCTTCGGCTGCCGTCTTGCAGCCCTTCTTGATGGCGATGGCGGCACCACAGGTGTAAGCCCACTTCACGTTCTCGAAGCAGATGCGTTGTGTCTCCTCAGCTATCGTGTAAGGGTCGATGCCCTTGGCTTCGCAGATCTCGTCGGCTTCCTCAATGCTATTGATGCCGTATTGGTTCAACACTTTCAGGACATTGGCCATGCGGCGTTCCTGACTCTCAAATAGTACTTTTCTTCTTGCCATGGTATGTCCTCCTTATTCTTTACGTGGGTCAATGTATTTGGCTGCATCGGCGAAACGGCCGTAAGTGTTTGTAGCTTTCCTGAGAGCTTCGTTTGCGTCATCGCCATTCTTGATGAAGTCCATCATCTTGCCGAGGCTGATAAATTCGTAACCGATAATTTCGTTGTTTTCGTCCAAGGCGAGGCGGGAGCAGTAGCCTTCAGTCATCTCAAGGTAGCGGGGACCTTTTT
>DAIOUZ010000035.1:20503-20824 GCA_036759285.1 Candidatus Limiplasma sp.
GTGCCGACTTGGCTGCGCAGACCTTTGCCGAGGTCTTCCAACGAAGCACCAATCAGCAGACCGCCTTCTGAGAAGGCTGATTGTGAGCGACCATAGACGATTTGCAGGAAAATCTCGCGCATGGCCGTGTTGATAGCGTCGCAAACGAGGTCGGTGTTGAGGGCTTCGAGGACGGTCTTGCCAGGCAGGATTTCGGCGGCCATGGCGGCGGAATGGGTCATGCCCGAGCAACCGATGGTTTCAACCAAAGCCTCTTGGATGATACCGTCTTTCACGTTGAGGGTCAGCTTACAAGCACCCTGCTGAGGGGCACACCAGCCG
>DAIOUZ010000036.1:0-867 GCA_036759285.1 Candidatus Limiplasma sp.
CGACGGTCCACTCGAGCACGATGGCATTGACATGGGCCATAAAAGACCCAATCAAGGTTAGAATTAAAGTAATGAAAACCAGCCATTTGTATGGCTTTACAAAGGGACTGACATTTTTGAAAAGTTGAAATAGATTCATGAGCCATAGATTTTAAGTTATTTTATAGAGAAAACACGCATCTGGCAATTGCGGCAGTCGAATTCGAGGCGGAAGGTGTTCGTGCCGTTGCGAATGTAGAGCGGTATGGCCTTTTGCCCCGTTTCTTTGCTGCACATGCCGTTGGCGTAACGGATGCAGTGGTGGCAGGTCATCAGACAGGTTGGAATCTCATCGGGATTGGTCGTGGTAGAGGCGGTGTGCACACCGTCTCTACGATGTTCACGATTATTTATATGATTTTCAACCAATTCCTCCGTCAATTTCGCCACCAAATCGCGTTTCATCTCGCCAAGGATGGAGGCTGGAATGAGACGCGGTTCGTTGAATTTCAATTCCAAATTGATGGGATTGAAGGGCGTATCGCCCCATTGCAGGGCCTTTTTGCGGATGTTTTCGGTGGCCTTTTCGGGGTTGTTGGCGATGATTTTTTCAATGTCAATCCTTGTAGAGACGCGATTCATCGCGTCTCCGTAATTATTTGTCGTTTCTGAGACGCGATTCATCGCGTCTCTACAAGCGGCAACCATTTCATACCCCGTTTCGGTCTCTGCCAACACCAAATCGATATCCATTTTGCGGTTGCCCGTCGAGGCATCCACCTGTTTTTGCCATTCGATATCAAGATTGCGGTAGATCTTTGCGCCACGGAAGGCTCCATGCGGTCTGTTTGTAGAGACTGTAACATTGTCGGCAACTGCGTCCCCGCA
>DAIOUZ010000036.1:877-14265 GCA_036759285.1 Candidatus Limiplasma sp.
GCAGTTGCTGGTCAAGTTGTGTTTTCCGACTGCGGGGACGCAGTCGGCGACAGTGCGTACCACATCGGCACGCAACCCAACCAATTCGTTGTCCTGATTCAGAAAACACAGCCCATCACCGTTATGCAAAACCTTGTCCGTCTCAATTTCCATACGCAAAGGGTTGCACCAGGTCACCTCGCCAATGTATTCCCCCATCGATTTCGGGGTGAAAGGCGAACCAATGCCTTTTTGCCGCCCGTTGATGAAGAAATCGGTGAAGCCTCGGTTGAAAGATTTCTCAGGATTGACTTCAAACGTGTAGATGCAATGTCCACGCGAAGCTTGTTCCAAATCCGTGCGACGACTCAAAATCTCATCCAACTTTTGGCGATAGAAGGCCGTCACATTCTTCACATAATCAGCGTCTTTCATTCGGCCTTCAATCTTGAAACTCGTGATGCCCGCATCGATTAATTCTTCCAAATGGGCACTGTTGTTCATGTCTTTCAAAGAAAGCAGGTGTCGATTCTTAATCAACACCTTCCCATCTTCATCCAACAAATCCCAAGGCAGGCGGCAGGGCTGGGCACAGGCACCACGATTGGCGCTGCGATTGCCGATGTATTGGCTCAGATAGCATTGCCCGCTATGACTGACACAAAGCGCGCCATGCACAAAGAACTCCAGTGGCACCGTGGTTTTCTCACGAATCTCCCGTATCTCTTTCAGGCTCAACTCGCGACCCAAAACGACTTGACTGAAACCCAACTGCTCCAAGAGTTGCACTTTCTCCACCGTCAGGTTGTCGCACTGCGTGCTGGCATGGAGCGGGATAGGCGGCAGGTCCAATTGCAGCAGCGCCATGTCCTGCACAATCAGCGCATCGACACCAGCGTTCCAACAATCGTAAGCCATCTTTCGGGCACGTTCCAACTCATTGTCATAGAGCAAGGTGTTTAATGTGACATACACCTTGGCATCGTATAATGCCGCATGACGGCAGAGTCGTTCGATGTCTTCGATACTATTGGAGGCTTTTTCGCGTGCGCCAAAATCGGGTCCACCGATATATACAGCGTCGGCACCATGGTTGATGGCAGCCATGCCCACCTCACAGTCCTTTGCTGGTGAAAGTAGTTCTATTTGAGTCGTTTTCATGGGTGCAAAGGTACGGATTTTCGGGACGATACGGAAGAAATTGACCACGTCGAATGAATATTTCCTATTTTTGCGCATTATTTCATCGGAATGCCTAGCCGTATCAAATCCATATTGTTTGCTTTGACAGCCCTCTTAGTGTTTGCTTCTCCAATACAACAAGCGACAGGGCTTTTCAAATTAAAAAAACTGTATGGCGTTATGGAAGAGAAGCCAAAACCTGTCTTGACGGCGCAACATTGGATGACACAGCGTTTTCAGGATGATGCAGAAGCTTATCTCCAACAACATTACGGTTTTCGTGAACCCTTAACACGCCTCTACAACCAATACATCTGGGACTTTTACGGACAGACTTTCGCCAAAGACAGGAGTTGGGTTTTCGTCAGCGACGACGGCTGGTATTATGAATCCGACTACGTGAAGGAATTCTATGAAGGCAATTCCTGGGATTTTGCCGAAGACAGCCTGCAGATGGCTCAAATCCTTGGGACAAAAGCACTTATGCTTTCTCAAATCCAACAGATTCTCGAAGAGTTTGGCATCCATCTTTTCGTATTGTTGGAACCTGGCAAGGAATTGATCTATCCTGAGCACATCCCCGAAAACACCCAGTTTCACCGTGAGAAGGTTTTCTCTGCCCATGACTTCCTTCATCAGCGGTTTGAAGCCTTGAATGTCAACTTTATTGATGCCGGTGAATGGTTTCAACAAATGAAAGACACCACCGACTTCCTTCTCTTTCCCCAAACGGGCACACATTGGAGCAATTTGGCCTCCATGTATGTGGCCGATAGCCTGATACGTTATATGGAGGCATTAGGGGATGTCAATATCCAAAACTTCACCATCGGAAACAAATACGTCAGAACCAAAGAACCCGACGATGACCTGGAGCAATGGTTGAACTTGATACGTCCCCTGAAAAGAGCACCAAACCATTATGCCAAAACCCGACTCGTGAAAGACCCGACGGCGGTGAAGCCCAAACTGATTACCATTGGCGACTCGTTTTATTGGAATTTGCTCAACCACAGCCCTTTCAAGAAGATATTCAGCGCATATCCTTATTGGTACTACTTCAGCACCGCCTATTACAATGGCGCCTACGAAAGACGCATTGCCGACATCGACCCACTTGAAGAAGTGCTATCTTCCGATTTCGTCATGCTGGCCTATAGCACACCACAACAATACGATTTGGGAAGCGGTTTTGCCGAACACTTCCTCTTGGAATGGTGTTATGACGATGAAGAAATCGAAACATTGAAAAAGGAGATGAAAGACCGCATCCGCTTAAACCCCGGATGGATGGCCTCCATCACCGAAAAGGCGGAAAAACTCAATCTTCCAGCAGACTCAGTCTTGAGTACAGAAACGGCCTATTTTATTGAAAGGCATCCTGAGATCTGCTTCCCTGCCCTGAATGACAGTGTGCCCGTCAAGCAATCGAGCAAAGCGGCTCTCCTTGTAAGCCGGATAAATTCCACGAAACATGATGGATATTAGTAATTTTCCTATTTTTGCAGGCTATTTACCTTATTTGTTGAAATGAGAAGTCGCACCAAAATCATTCTGTTCTCTTTGACGGCAGTGTTGCTTTTTGCCTCTATGATACAGCAGGCAACGGGGGCTTTTTCTTTCAAGGAACTGAGTGGCGTGACCGAAACGCAAACCCACCCTGTGTTCTCATTTCAAAATCTCCGTGAAGGCACTTATCAGTCAGAGACCGAAGCCTATCTCAAGCAACACTATGGTTTCCGCGAACCTTTGACCCGCCTCTACAACCAAAACCTATGGACCTTTTTCCATTATTCCAAGGTGGTGGAAGATCAACGTATCGTCATTACCGATGACAACTGGATTTTCGAGCCTTGGACCGTCGAGGAGTACTATCAAAGCCGAGCTTATTACGAAGGCAAAGACTTTACGAATACCCTGCCCCAAGATTTCGAAGCCGAAGCGCAACGGCTGAAGCAGATTCAGGAACTCTTGGAGCCTTATGGCACGCATCTCTTTGTGGCTTTGCTCCCTGGAAAAGAGCTGATTTGTGCTGAGCACTTGCCCAAAAACACGAAGTACTTTAAAGAAAAGAAGTTTACGGCATTCGAATTTTACTCCAAGAGGCTCAACGAGTTAGGTGTCAACAATATCAACCTCGGAGCATGGTTTATGCAACTGAAAGACTCGGTGGATTATCCGCTGTTTCCCCAAACAGGCACCCATTGGAGCAACTTGGCCGCCATCAATGCTGCCGACACCCTTATCCGCTATATGGAATGGCTGAGCGACTCCAACATGGTCAACATCAAGGCAGGCAGCACCTTCCAGAGAACCTTGAAACCCGATGCCGACCTTGAAAGCCTGATGAACCTCATCTGGCCTTTGCAAAAGGCCCCAAACTTCTTGGCGGAAGCCTATTACGACTTCGACACCACGGCTTGGCGACCGCGACTGATCACCATCGGCGACTCGTTCTATTGGAACATCCTCAACTTCACCCCTGTTTGGGACGTATTCGAAAGTGTGCCTTTTTGGTTTTATAACAGCACCGCCTATTTCGATGACGACGATTTGAAAGTTACCAAAGCTGTTGCCGACCTCGATATTCTTCAAGAGGTCATCGATGCCGATTTTGTGATGATCTCCTACTCCACCGTCGGCCTCTACATCATGAGCAATGACTTCTCCAAGAAACTCCTCCGCAAAATCTATTATGACGAAGGCGAGAGTGGCCCTATCGACTTCGACAGCATACCTGCTCGTCGTTCCAAAAAATTCATAGAATATACTACTAACTTTAAGAAAAACAATAAATTAGAATAAATCATGGTATTTAGTAGCAACGTATTCCTACTCTATTTCATGCCAGCGTTCTTCCTGGTGTATTTCCTCATGCCGAGGAAGACGCGCAACTATGTGCTCCTGTTGGCCTCGCTCATCTTCTATGCGTGGGGTGCGCCTGAGTTCATCATCCAGCTGGTCGTTTCTACCATTGCCAACTACTTCATTGTCAAGGCAATGTGCAAGACCGAAAAACCAGTTGCTAAGAAATGGCTCTGTGCATTGTCCATCTTCATCAGTTTGGGATTGCTGCTGTTCTACAAATACGGCAATTTCACCATGGAGAACCTCAATGCCCTCATCGGCTTGACGGGACATGCTCCCCTGACATGGAAGCGCATCCTGTTGCCCATTGGCATCTCGTTCTTCTCATTCCAAAGCGTCACCTACACCTTGGATACCTACCGAGGCGTGAACAAGCCTTTGGAGAAACTGAGCGATTACATGCTGTATATCACCATGTTTCCGCAACTCATTGCCGGTCCCATCGTGCGCTACTGTGATGTTGCCCAACAAATCCGCCAGCGCGAGTCGACGATGGCCGACCGCCTGCAGGGCTTCTACCGTTTTGTCATCGGTTTGAGTAAGAAAATCCTCATCGCTGATGTCATCGGTCTCTGCGTCGACAAGATGCTGGGGCCTGCCGCCCTCGACCCTTCGCAGGTGGGCGACATCATGACGCGCATCTCCACATTGGACACGGGTACCGCTTGGCTCGTTGCCTTGGCTTACACCTTCCAGATCTACTTCGACTTTGCCGGCTACAGCGACATGGCCATCGGTTTGGGTCGCGTCATGGGCTTCAAGTTCCCCGAAAACTTCGATAATCCTTACACCTCGCGCTCCATCACCGAATTCTGGAGACGTTGGCATAAGACCCTCGGCGCCTTCATCATGAACTACCTTTACATTCCCCTTGGCGGTAACCGCAGAGGCACAGGTCGCATGTATCTCAACCTTTGGCTTTGCTTCCTGCTCTCGGGATTGTGGCACGGTGCCTCTTGGAACTTCGTCATTTGGGGTGCACTGCATGGCCTGTTCATTTGCGCCGACAAACTCTTCCTCGGCAAGGTGATGAAGAAAATCGGTACGGTACCTTCCGTCATCCTCACCTTCATCACCGTGACTGTCATCTGGATGTTCTTCCGCCTTGAGAACCTCGGTTTGGCCTGGACCTTCGTCACGCGCATGTTCGCCTTCGACTTCAGCGGCTTCGCTTTCGACGGCAACGCCCACGTCTACACCATCATGGTGGTGGCCGCCTTCTTCTCCTTCTTCACGCTGACAGGATGGGGCAAACGCCTGGAACAAAAGGCTTATTACACCGACTTCACCGACCGCCAACATATCTGGGTGTGGATTGTAGCCGCCTTCATGTTCATCTTCTGTGTAGCCGCCCTTAATGCCACCAGCTTCAGCCCCTTCATCTACTTCAGATTCTGATCATGACGCGAAACGGTGGGACACGAGACAAGAGACGCATGACGAGATATGACATCGTCTTGTTCGTCATTCTTATGCTGTTGCTCTTCCTGCCCATGTTGCAAGCCCACGTCTTGCACATTCCTTTAAAGCCTTTGAACGGCGTGACTATCGAAACGGAAAAGCCAACGTTCGACCTTGCTTATTATCGTTCAGGTGATTACGCTAAACAAGAAGAGGCCTATGTTAGCGAAAACTTCGGCTTCCGTGAGCCCGTCATCAGGTTTTACAACCAGTATCTTTGGAGTTGTTACCGCAAGACTTACGCCCACGATGTGGTGGCAGGCAAAAAAGGCTGGCTCTACACTCCCGAAAGCGTGCGCGACTACTACGGCACCGAAATGCTCCGCTGGCAACCCTCGCCCGAAGCCGCCCAACGCAACTTCGACCGCGAAATCAGGTACATGAACCACGCGAGGAAAATCCTCAAGGAAAACGATGTGGAACTGTTGGCTTTCATCGCGCCCGAGAAGAGCTTCCTCTATCCCGAATACCTCCCTGAGCGTGAGCATGATACCACCACGTTTAACGCTTGTGCCTACTTTTTGAAAAAGTTCGATGAAACCGGATTCCCATGTATCGACATGACACGATGGTTCGGGCAGATGAAAGACACGGTCGCTTATCCCTTAATACCGCAAACGGGAGGCCATTGGGTCTTCCCTGCCGTTTATGCCGCCGACTCGCTGTTCCGTTTTATGGGCGACCTGAAAGGCATCGAGCTGCCAAAACTCCGAATCGGCGCTCTGCATGAGGCCGCCGATCATGGTGCCGACAACGATTTGGAGCGGCTACTCAATCTTAGTTTTCCCATTTGGCACCGCTATGGATTCAGTCCCACGGCTGATGTTGAAGTGGAAAACAGTTCATCGAGTATCAAACCTAAAGTGTTGTTCGTCGGTAACTCTTTCATGTGGGGCATCACCAACCAAGTGCCGATGCGAGAAGTGTTTGACAACGTGGAGTTCTGGTATTATTTCTCAACAGCCTACACTGGCAACCCTTTGGAGCCAACCAGGCCGGTTGTTGAATACAACATGCTGGAAAAACTGCTCGATTTCGATTACATCGTATGGTTCACCACGGGCAACCAGCTGAACAAAGGCACCAACGGCTTCGCCAATTCAGCCATCCTCACCCTTGGTATTGACGACAGCATCAGGATGGCATATATTGACCGCATTGCCGACACGCTTTGTAGAGACGGTGTGCACACCGTCTCTACAAACGACACCACCCGTTGGGAAGAAGCCATCGTCATCCTCCAAAACCACCCAGAAATAATCCCCGAACTGAACACCGATACATTGACCACCCAAAACTCCGACATCCCCTACGCCAAGGTCATCAAAGACATCCGAAAAGACAGCGCATGGATGGCCGCCATGGAGGCACAGGCTTTCCTTCGTTCGGCCACGATGCAGCAGATGCTCCACGCTGAGGTGGACCGCATCAAGGCGGGTAAGCCACTCTACCGAGACCAAGCCGAAGAAATCCAGTTCTCCTTGCTGTGCCAAGAGGAAGTCCAGCAGCGCATAGAAAGGATTCCCAGCCGTGAGGACTTGATGAAAATCATCCGCGAAAAAGCCATAAAACAAAACAAGCCCCTTGACAAAGCCATAGAAGACGACGCCATTTGGATCACAAGGGAAAAGTACGGTCTCGACTGTTGCCGTCTCGTCGACGACCCCGATGCCCAAATTGTGTTACCAACTTCCATAAAACCCAAACCATGAAAAAGAGACCAAACGTCATATTAACCACTCTGTTTTGCTTGACAGCACTGATTCTCTTTGCTCCACTTTTGGAGCAAAACCTGAAACTCTTTAAGTTTGGTCCAATGGTCGGCTATCAACAACCAACCCCAAAGCCCGTTCTTTCTTACGACACATACACCTCAGGCAAGTTTCAACGGCGATCAGAGAAATATCTCAAAGAAAACTTCGGATTCAGGGAACCCTTGATTAGGATGTATAACCAATGCACCTTCGACTGGTTCAAGACCACCAGCAACGAAGAAATCAGCATCGGGAAAGACGGATGGCTCTATCATTCCGAAAGTGCCTTGCATTATTATGGCAATATAGAAAGCATATTTGACATGTCGAATAGCCAAGTGCGTGAAAGTCTTGCTCCCAAAGCCCGAACCCTGGCAAAAGTCAACGCCATCCTCAAGCAATATGGTGTTCATCTGCTGACTTTCACCCTGCCGACCAAATCTTTCATCTATCCCGAGCATTTGCGCTGGCAGCCTCTTGGAGACACCACTTTTAATGCTGTTCCGTTTTTTGCACAACAGTTGGACTCGCTTGGTGTACCTCATATTAATATGATTCCCTGGTTCAAGCAGGTGCAGGATACGACACCTTTCGACCTGTTTTACTCCAAAGGCAGCCATTGGGCCGCTGGTGCACCGCTCGCTGTTGACACGATACTGAGATACATGGAACAATTAAGTGGTCAGCCGCTGGCTCACATACAAGTGGGCCAACCTTATTCCATTGATGAGATTCCTGACAACGACAAAGATCTGGAGCTCCTGCTTAACCTTGCAACTCCGCTCAAGCATGAGCCCATATACGAATATCCCGTAAGCCTGCTGACTGACGAACACACGGTATATCCATCTGTTTGGTTCGTCGGGACTTCTTTCTATTGGTACATGACCCGTCGTGTCAATTTCGACGCCCTATTCCGCGACCGTGATTTATTGTTCTATTACGCAATGTTTCACACCGACAGGGAGCGAAAATCATTTCCTGCGGATAATTTGGACTACCTTCACGAATTGCTGGTTCATGATTATGTGGTTTTCTTCAGAGACGGACCGCAACTCTACAACGACGGCATGCTCTTTCCCGGCAAGGCACTCATCAGCCTTTGCATCACCGACGAACGGCTGAAAGAAAAAACTGCCGTTGTTGCCGATAGCATTTGTCACGCATGGCAAGCCAAAACACATCAAGACAGTTTGACTTGTTACAATGAAGCGCAGATTATTCTAGAACGGAATCCTGAAATGTTTGAGGAACTGCGTGGTGAAGGCATTCCTACCTGCCGCAATCCAAGAATCGGGCAAATACTGACCGAAAGGAAAATCCGTGCCGACCATGATTGGTCGTTCCTTCTCAATGCCATGGCTACCAATGATTCTTTGAATGTGCGCGATCTTTTCAGAAATGAAACCCATAATGTCATAACCAACCAACCCCTGCTTCGCGACAATGCCTATTACACCACATACGACTATCTCGATTTTCTTATAGACGAAGCCATTTTGGATATCTATCGGAGCCAACCCGTTTCGGGTACAAAAGACGAGGTCTTCCAGCAGGCCTTAGACACCATTAAGAATCGGATTCAACAGCACGCTTACGACGAGGACACCTTAATGATTAGGGCCTGCACCATGGATGCCATCATCAAGGAAATATCAACGGAAAGCAACTTTTCAAGTATCCGTGAAAAAGCCAACAGCTGGAATATTTCAATTGATAAAGCCTTTAGGAAGGACGCCATGTGGTGCTATCACCATGCCAAAGACAAAAGGCGATTTATGAATGAAGAAATACTTCTCAAGGCTTTAGATTCGTACCGTCTTGAGCATAATATTCGACAAAACAAGAAATCCTTAGAAAGCATCATTCAGAAACATGATGAATTGAACCTGCCATTGCGTATGGTCATCAACCGAGATATTGAATGGATCCGTAAGAATCGCGTACAATAATTATTACTATCTTTGCAACCCGAATAAACGAACATCATGGTCTTCAGTAGCAACGTATTCCTACTCTACTTCATGCCGATTTTCTTCTTGGTCTATTTCATCCTGCCGAGGAAAATCCGCAACTATTTCCTGCTGTTCGCCTCGTTAGTCTTTTATGCCTACGGTGCCCCTGAGTTCATCATTCACCTCATCGTCTCCGTCATCGCTAATTTCTATTTGGTGCGATGGATGAACAAGGTTGAGAAACCAGGGCTGAAGAAACTGCTTTGCGGCATCAGCATCGCTATAAGCATCGGGCTGCTGTTCTACTTCAAGTACGGCAACTTCACGATGAACAACCTGAACGCCGTGCTGGGCTGGATGGGCTTCAAGAGCCTCACCTGGACCAAGATCCTGCTACCCATCGGCATCTCATTCTTCTCGTTCCAAAGCGTCACTTACACCCTCGACACCTACCGCAAGGTGAACGAGCCGATGGATAAGCTGAGCGACTACATGCTCTATATCGTCATGTTCCCGCAACTTATCGCCGGCCCTATCGTGCGTTACTGCGACATTGCCGATCAAATAAGGAACCGCGAGTCATTATATACCGACCGCCTACAAGGTTTCTATAGGTTTGTCCTCGGCTTGGCCAAAAAGGTTCTGATTGCCGACGTCATCGGCTTCCAAGTCGACCAAGTGCTCGGTCCTTCGAACTACGATGTACTGACTGCCGACCAGCTTGCCGACATTGCCTCCAAGATTGCCACCATTGACAGCACCACGGCCTGGATTGCCATCTTTGCCTTCACCTTCCAAATCTACTTCGACTTCGCTGGTTATTCCGACATGGCCATCGGTCTCGGCCGCATGATGGGCTTCAAATTCCCCGAGAACTTCGACAACCCGTACGTCTCCACTACCATTTCCGAGTTCTGGCGTCGTTGGCACCAGACTTTCAGCGTGTTCATCAAGAACTACCTCTACTTCCCCTTAGGTGGTAGCCGCGTGAAGACCGAGGCCCGAAAGTACTTTAACCTGTGGTTCTGCTTCCTCATTAGCGGCCTTTGGCATGGCGCGGCATGGAACTTCGTGGTTTATGGTGCCCTGCAAGGCATCTTCATCTGCGCCGACAAGCTCTTCCTTAAGAAATTCAATGAGCGCCTAGGCAGAATTCCAAGCGTGTTTTTCACCTTCCTCATCATTGTGCTGACGCGCTGCTTCTTCCGCATCGAGCGCATCGACCTGTCGTGGCTCTTTATCAAGCGACTCTTTGCCTTCGATTTCGCGCCGTTCCACTTCTCCGACAACCCGCACCTCTATGTCACCATGCTTGTGGCGGCCTTCTTCTCGTTCTTCACCCTCTCGAAGTTCGGCCTCAAGGTGCAGGACAAGGTTTACTTCACCGAGTACAACAAGTGGCAGCACATCGTGGCCTTCGTGGTCAGTATCTGCGCCTTCGTATTCTGCCTCGGCGCCCTCAATGCCAGTGGTTTTAGTCCGTTCATTTACTTCAGGTTCTGATGAAAAACCATATCTGTACCATATTATGCATTCTTACACTGCTTGGTTTTTTCATCCTTTTCATCCAAGAGCAATGGAAGCCCATCCATTTGAAACCTTTAAATGGGTATGTTCCCTCTACCGAAAAACCAAAACTGACTTTGACCAGTTTCTCTTCGGGTGAATACCAAAGTGAAATGGAGCATTACATTAGCGAGAACTTTGGTTTCCGGGAATTTTTCATCCGACTTTACAACCAATACTCATATTCCTTATTTCGGAAAATTAATAACGAGAACATTGTTGAAGGAGTCGATCATGAGCTTTACCTGAATATGTATTTGAACGACATTACTGGTAAGACGCTTTGGGGTTACTATCCTAGCATAGAAGAAGCCAAGGCAGACGCAAGAAAGAATGTACAGGAAACCATGAAACTCATTGACACCCTAAAACAATTCGACATCGATTTCCTTTTCGTCTTTGCGCCCACCAAAACGGCCATCTATCCTGAAAAAATGCCCCAAAAATATCAAGAGCAGATATCAGACTTCTCCTTGGAGGAATACTATATAGAATTATTCAAGGAAAACGATATTCCCCACATCGACTTCCTCAACTACTTCAAAGCCATCAAGGACACCGTAGCCTATCCACTTTATCCCCAGACAGGTACCCATTGGGCCGAATCGACTATCCCTTTCGTGGCCGACTCCATCCTCAAGAAACTATCGTCCATCACTAATTACAACCTGCCTTCAGTACAATATATCGACGACAACCTCACCACCGACTATTCCGTGCAAGACGGCGAGCTGGAAGCCTCCATGAACCTGCTGTTTCCTTTGAACAAACCTGCCCTTCCGCGGCCCGTCTTCGAGCTGACCGACACAATGGCCGACATCAAACCCAACCTGCTTGTTGTCGGCGATAGCTATTTTGCCCAGCTCAGGCTATCATGTTTCGTTAAGGCATTCAACCGTTGGGATTATTGGGAGTATAACAAAAACATGCTATCGTCGCGCCCACGTTTCAATTGGAGAATTCTCAAGGAAGAATTTGATGCCGTGACCGTCCTTCAAGAGGCCGACATCGTCATGGCCATATTCACAGCTCCCATGTTGTATGACTACATGTTTGAATTTCCAAGGACGGCACAAGAACTGCTTGACAAAGGCTATTTCAACGAAGAGGAAGCCATGGAGATCGTCATCAAGATGATTCAAGACAACCCCCAATGGTATGAAGGTGTAATGAAACAAGCCGAGGAACGTGGCATTACCATCGAGGAAAGCCTCACCAAAAATGCAAGGTATTGGCTTGATCATCAAAAATTCAAGATAAAGAGACCAAAGAAAAAGTCATGAAAAATAAAGGCAACTGGTTATATGGTATTCTATTTGGCCTCCTGATGGTCTTCCTGTTCTCGTTCATGATACAAGAACACTTCAAGCCCTTTAAGACTAAGGAGTTGATGGGGTATTTCCTGAAACCTGAAAAGCCCAAGTTCCGTTGGGAGTGGTACAAAAACGGCTATTTCCAGCAAAGCATCGAGAAATACATCACCAACAACTACGGCTTCCGCGAGCCTATCATCAGATTGTATCACCAATATTGTTGGGACTTTTTCGGGAAGGAATATGTGAGCTACATCTATTCGGGCAAGGAAAGATGGCTCTACTATGGCCACAACATCGAAGATTATTACGGCACCGAGATGTACCACTGGTTTCCCGATGCCGAGGCCGCCCGTAAAGGCTATGAGCAGGAAGTGCGCCTGATGAACAAAGTGAAAGGCGTTTTGGAAGACTACGATGTAACCCTTTTGACTTTCATCGCGCCGAGCAAAAACGTCATCTACCCAGAATACCTGCCACGACGCGAAAAAGACACTACCACCCTCAACCCTAAGGAGTATTTTGCAAGACGTTTCAAGGAGACCGGAATGCCCTGCTTCGAGATGAACGACTACTTCATGAAGATGAAGGACACCTGCTCGTTCTACCTGTTTCCGCCCACGGGCGACCACTGGACCTTTTCCTGCGTCTATGCCACCGACTCGCTGCTACGGTTTATGGAAGCGCAACGCGATATCAAAATGCCCCACATCGAATACGGTAACGAGTGGCACACGGAATGCCGCATCGGTGACGACCAAAACCGCGACCTCGAAGGCGAACTTAACCTGCTGCGACCTATCAAATTTAACCCAAAATTCGCTTACAAGGAGCGTGACTATTGGGTCGTCAGTGATTCCACGACAGTCAAACCATCCGCTCTATTCATCGGTAACTCCTTCCTGCTGAGGACCATAGCATACGTCCCGCCCAAAGAGGTGTTTACCGACTTCCAGTTCTGGTACTATAACCGTGTGGCCTACCAAGGCTTGGACCGACTCATCGACAGCGTCTCTTTCCTCAACCGCTTGGATTACCTGCTCGATGCCGACTACATCGTTTGGTTCTCGAGCGCCAGCCAGATGTATCGTGCCACTGAAGGCTTCGCCGAAGATGCTATCATCCAGCTCTGCATCGGCGAAGAGCGTTTCCGCGAAATACAAAACAAGTTGGTCGACAGCCTCAAGCTCCAACCTGGCAAAGTGGCTGCGATGCTACGGAAGAACCCCGAAGCCTATTTCCCCGAAATCGCCGGAGAAGGCATCCCAAAAGCCCGCAACCCCATCCTTTTGACCGACGACTGCTGGAAA
>DAIOUZ010000036.1:14275-16606 GCA_036759285.1 Candidatus Limiplasma sp.
TCCGCCGACAAATCAAAGGTGACCCACAATGGATGCTTGCCGTCTCGAGCCTAATGGCACTGGAAGGCATCACGCTGCAACAAGCCATCGACACCGAAACGGAACACGTCATGCAAGGGCTGCCTTCGTTGCGCAACAGAAACATCGGTCCAAAGGAATACCGCGAAATCCTTATCAAGCAGATGGAACAGAAAATCAGGTACGACAAGGACTGGCTGAAGATGCTTACAGAAGAAGCCGCAACCAATGGCCAAGATTTGGATGAATGGATCTATAAAAATGCAGCCTACATGGTGGACATGGACATCCAAAGCGGGAAAATCATACTCCCTGAACCTAGCGAGGAAACCGAAGTCGATACAGCCGCCATAGTGCAATCCGAAATCGAGAAACTCATCAACGACTGGCGCAACGACCCCGAACAAACCCGGTTTTTGGAAAACAAAGCCAAAGAAAAAGGCAAAGACTTTGAAACCATCTTGCAGGAAGATGCAGTTTGGGTAGTCAATGAGCGTTTGAGGAATAGGGAGCTGTTCTGAATTGGTCCTTGAGCCTGTCGAAAGGCCAATTCTTAAGGTTCCGACGGATTTGCAATCCGTCGGAATGGAAATGGGGATTTGAAATCCCCCATTCAACCCAGTCGGATTGCAAATCCGACTGAACTTCTGCCTATTCCACGACTATCTCGTAAACTTTTCCCTCGATATCCGTCTTATTATAAGGAATCAACCCCTGCTCCCACACGATGGGCGGCCACCATTCCGAATAATGATACTCCTGCGTAACGATGGCTTTCATCTGGTTGTTCGGAATTGAGGTGTACTCATTGTTCATGTAACCCATTACTTTCATCTTGTCGGGACTGGGACCGAGACGCCAAATGATTTCGGTCGGGCGCCACTCGATTTCATAGTAATAATACGGCTCCTTGAAGGCTTTGTTGCTCATCGGGGCACGCTCGGTCAAGGCCTTGTAGAGTTTATACCAGCGCAAGGTCTCATATTTATGTTCCTTATCATAAGGGATACTATCAATGCCCCATGAGAAATACTTGGGCGAGGGCACAGCGAGGTCCCAGTTGGTGCAGCAGTACATCACATCGTCGTTCAAGGTCTCGTCTTGCACGACGCAAATGCTGTCGGCACGTTTTCCGTAATAGTCCTTGGGCCAGAACCGCGAAGCCTTCACGATTTCAATATCGATTTCCGAATAATGGTAGTCGGGACGACGCACGGGATTCTCTGAGTCGTCATTTTTGTCCACATAGCCGCCTTCAGCCTCGTCGTGGCGGCGGTTGTTCCATGCATGGTTATCGCTGTAAATCAACCAGAAAGCATAGGTCAAGCCGTTCCAAATGTTCTCGTCGTTGAGCATCACGGGGAACTTGATCTTGCCACGGAACTTGCCATAGGTGAAGCCTACACGGGTTCGAATGCCCGTCGATTCTTTGTGTAAATTGCTCAAATCGTTGTTGCCAGGATTGATGAGGCTGATGTAGCTGCCATCGTCAGCAAGGCGCACCGTTTGACAAGGCGTTTCGCTCACCACAGGCCAATTCATCTGCAATTCGGTGCTGTCGAAACGGTTGCGGTTGGCTTCATAATCGGCTCGCGTATAAGGATTTTCGCCCACCACATCCTGAATGACGGGGATATTGCGCAAAGTGTATTGCCGACTTACCGCGCTGAAAAACTGCTCATAGAGTGCGCTGCGATACAACGAATCGTCGGTGCCACAATGGCAGTTGGTGGTGTCTAAATGGTAGCCAATGTTGTTCACCTTCGACTCGTCAATAAACACACCCTTGTCGACGGCAATCACCGCACGCGTCTTTAGTTTCCGCTTCGAGCGAATCACCTTGATGTTTTTCGATGGGTGCGTTTCAAACCAACCATAAGGGTTCACAAATTGTCCATTTTCATCGGTCTGACCGATATATTGCACATAATCAGGGATTTCCTTCAGGCCTTCTTCCTTGCAAAGCACCAAAATGAAACTGTACTCGCCCACACGAGGGTTACGTTTCCAGCGGTGGTTCACCTCGCCTTGGTTCTTCTTGTCGCTAATCACCCAAAGGGCATCTTTATAAAGCTGTTCATCCACACTGCAACCGTTTTTTTCCGCCTTCTCGACGATGGAATTGTACCATTCCGGCACATTGTGAATCGAATTGATGACCGATTGGATGTGCTCGGCACTGAAACTGTTCTCCGAAAGGTCGGCGCCATAATATTTCCTTTCGTCACGCGGGTTGCCCACAATGCGGAAGGCATTTGGAAATAAATAAAGATACTTATAAAATAGTTGTTAATAGCAAAGATGTTAATTTAA
>DAIOUZ010000036.1:16616-19039 GCA_036759285.1 Candidatus Limiplasma sp.
GCGGAAGGCATCACGTGTACGATGGTGCTTGATAGGCTTAAAACCGACGCTCACGTCTTCCCAACTGCCATAAAAGTTCTCGCCCGCTAAAGCAGAAGTGTCAGAGAATTTGTAGCTTTCGTTCTGATAGTAAATCTTGTAGTACTTGTACTTTTTCGACAAAGTGAAAAAGCGGAAATTGAACATGCCGGAACCGTCCTTGGTCTGCTTGACCGAAGGCAAGGTAATGCCTTCCAAAACGGCATTGTCCAAATCCATATCGAGGGTGACTGTTCTATTGCGGCCAAAGTTCGACATTGGGCGGAAATAATTGGTCTTCAGCAAAATAAACCCCAATAATAATAGTAGCCACCAATATTTTTTGTTCTTTTTTTCCATGCGATTTTACAAGTACTACAAGTCAACTTTTTATTCCACGGTAACCGATTTGGCCAAATTGCGAGGCTGGTCCACATTGCAGCCACGCATCACCGCGATGTGGTAAGCCAAAATCTGCAACGGCACCGTAGCCAACAAAGGCGAATAGAGGCATTCCGTCTCGGGAATCTCAATCACATAATCCGCCATTTTTCGGGCCAACACGTCTTTTTCGCTCACCACAGCGATGATCTTGCCGTCACGCGCCTTCACTTCTTGAATGTTGCTGATGACTTTCTCATACGTGCTATGGTTGGTAGCCACAAAAACAACAGGCATGTCTTTGTCAATCAAGGCGATAGGACCATGTTTCATCTCAGCGGCAGGATAACCTTCAGCGTGGATGTAGGAAATCTCCTTCAGCTTCAAGGCACCTTCGAGGGCAACAGGATAGTTCTGCAAACGGCCAAGATACAACATGTTACGCACATCCTTGTATTTCGCCGCGATGTCTTTCACGTGGCCGCTATGGTCAAGGGTCCATTGGATCTTTTCGGGGATGCGGTCAAGTTCTTGGATAAACGCGAGGCGTTCCTCGTCTTTCATCGAGCCTTTCAACTCAGCCAAACGCAAGGCCAACATGGTCATTACCGTGACTTGCGAAGTGAAAGCCTTGGTGGAAGCCACACCGATTTCTGGACCAGCGTGCGTATAGACACCCGCATCCGTAGCTCTCGAAATGGAGGAGCCGATGACGTTACAAATGCCCAACACCACGGCACCTTTTTCTTTTGCTAACTGGATAGCTGCCAAAGTATCAGCGGTCTCGCCCGACTGCGACACGGCAATCACCACATCGTGAGGCGTAATTACAGGGTTACGGTAACGGAACTCCGAAGCATATTCCACCTTCACCGGAATCTTGGCCAGATTCTCAATGAGGTAGCTGCCCACCAAACTGGCGTGCCAAGAGGTACCGCATGCGACGAACACGATATTGTCGGCATACAAAAGTTGTTTCTCGTACTTCATAATGCCACCCAAACGCACCGTATTGTGCTCCGGAAGCAAACGGCCACGCATGGTGTCGCGCACGATGGCCGGCTGCTCGTAGATTTCCTTCATCATAAAGTGGTCGAAACCGGCCTTTTCGATGCTGTCGAGGTTCATCTTCAACTCTTGAACATAGGGGATGGCCTCCACATCTTGTATTGTCTTGATATGCAGCTCCTCTCCCAACTTGATTCTGACCACCTGCTCGTCTTCAAGGTACACTACTTTCTGGGTACGACCTACGATAGGCGTGGCATCGGAAGCGATGAAATACTCGCCTTGGCCAATGCCGATGACCATAGGACTTCCCTTTCTAGCGGCAATCAGCTCGTCGGGATGGCCTTTCTCCACGATGGCGATAGCATAGGCACCCACCACGTGGTTCAAGGCGATGCGCACGGCCTCAAACAAATCGACGTGCTCGCTTTGCTGCACATCCTCGATGAGGTTGGTCAGCACCTCGGTATCGGTGGACGACTTGAAGCTAAAGCCACGTTTTTCCAATTCCTTACGAAGGCTCAGATAGTTTTCGATGATGCCGTTGTGAATCAAGGCAAGGTTGCCTGATTGCGAGCAATGCGGGTGAGCGTTTACCTCATTGGGCTCGCCGTGGGTGGCCCAGCGGGTGTGAGCGATGCCAATGTGTCCACTGACATCCTTAGAAGAAGCGAAGGCCTCCAAATCGGAGACCTTGCCTTTAGTTTTATAGACATTCAGTTCGTTCTTCTCGTTGAGCATGGCGACACCAGCGCTGTCGTAACCACGATATTCGAGGCGCTTCAGGCCTTCAATGAGAATCGGATAGGCCTCTTGTTGGCCTACATAAGCTACTATTCCACACATAATTGTCCTTATTTAAAAGGCGCAAAAATATGTGTTTGGAAAAAACGATGCAAGAATTTTTTGTCTTTTTTTCTCAAGTCGGCGTTTCGACGGGCTCAACGACCTTAACTTTTGCAGGTCCCTGAGCCTGTCGAAGGGCCGCTTAATTAAAGAGATCCTTCACATCGGGA
>DAIOUZ010000036.1:19049-20662 GCA_036759285.1 Candidatus Limiplasma sp.
GTCGAAGCCGAACATGCCAGCGATGATGTTGCCGGGGAAACGACGCACAGCGGTGTTATAGTCACGAGCCGTCTCGTTGAACTCCCTTCTTGCGTTCGCGATGGAATTCTCGCAACCCTCCAATTGCGACTGTAAGTCAAGGTAGTTTTGGTTGGCCTTCAAGTCGGGATACTGCTCGATGGTCACTAACAAACGTGAGAGTGCGCTCGACATTTGGTCTTGAGCAGCTTGGAAAGCCTTCAAGTTCTCTTCGGTCAAGTTGTTGGCATCAAGAGTCACAGAAGTGGCTTTGGCACGAGCCTCAACCACAGCCGTCAACGTGCCAGCTTCATATTCGGCATAGTTTTTCACCGTGGCGACAAGATTAGGAATCAGGTCGGCGCGTTTTTGATAGGCCGTCTGCACATTACCCACAGCCTTTTCGACAGCTTCCTGCTTGGAAACCAATCCGTTGTAAATGCCGACACCCCAAATGACAGCCAATACAACAAGAACAATGATTACGATAAGTCCTTTTTTCATAGATGATTATTTTTATTGGTTTAACTTTGTTGCATTACAATATCGGCTACAAAAATAGGCAGAAACATTGAAGGCGAACACTTTTTTCGGAAAAAACTGCAAAAAAATTCAACATTGAGTCGCAAAAGCAGGTAAAAATCAATTCAGGCTACATATTGTTTTTTTTCTTACTTTTGCAATTTATATTCTATACCATTTTAGTTTTGCACAAATGACTGAAAATCAACATAAAAACAATAATACCGACTACGAGGCTCAATTGATGAACCGCGGCTGTGAGCTTTCCACAGAGTATAACCCAGGGCAAAAAGTGCTTTCCTGTGGGCGTTGCAAACTCAACCAATTCGATTGGCTGAAAGACTACGAAAACCAAGAAGTGAAAGGAAAAGTGTGTTTGGCCGAAGTGCGTTTCAAGAACGACCGAAAAGACTATTTCTCCTATCCCGAAGACCTTGAGTTGGAAGTGGGTGAAATGGTCGCGGTGGAAGCCGCCATCGGGCACGACATTGGCATCGTGACCATGTTAGGCGAGATTGTGAAATACCAGATGAAGCGGAAAAAATACCGCACTCCGGTTGCCGAGTTGAAGAAAATCTACCGCAGAGCCCGCCCGAATGATGTTGAAAAATGGCTCGCGGCCATTAAACTGGAAAGCGGAACCTTGTCGCGCACTCGTACCATCGCCGAAAATCTTGGATTGGAGATGAAGCTGAACGATGTGGAGTACCAAGGCGACAAGACCAAAGCCATTTTCTATTACACCGCCGATGGGCGCGTCGACTTCCGTGAGCTCATCAAGAAACTGGCCGAAGAATTCCACATCAGGATTGAGATGCGCCAGATCGGTGTGCGTCAAGAGTCGGCCAAACTGGGCGGCATCGGCTCGTGCGGTCGCGAATTATGCTGTGCCTCATGGATTTGCGACTTCCAATCCGTGACGACCAACGTAGCCCGTGTGCAACAGCTCTCGCCCAACCCGCAAAAATTAGCCGGACAATGTGGCAAATTGAAATGCTGCCTCAACTTTGAATACGAAGCCTACGTTGATGCCCTGAAAGCCTTCTCCGACCCCAACATTGTGCTGCATTTCG
>DAIOUZ010000037.1:0-7698 GCA_036759285.1 Candidatus Limiplasma sp.
GAGCAGGAACGCGGCATCACCATTGCTTCGGCAGCCATCACTGCCCATTGGAACGGCTATCAGATCAACCTTATCGATACTCCCGGTCACGTCGACTTCACCGTCGAGGTGGAGCGCTCGCTGCGTGTCATCGACGGCATGGTGGCGGTGTTCTGCGCCGTGGGTGGCGTCGAGCCGCAATCGGAGACGGTGTGGAACCAAGCCGACAAATACCGTGTGCCCCGCATCGCCTTCGTCAACAAGATGGACCGCACGGGTGCCGACTTTCAAGAGGTCGTCAACCAGATGCATAAGTATCTGGGTGCTAATGCCGTGCCGCTGCATCTCCCCATCGGAGCAGAGTCTGATTTTGAGGGTATGGTTGATTTGGTGCTGATGAACTCAGTGCGTTTTATCGAGAAGGAACGCATCGTGGGTCCCATCCCGGAACACATGATGGAACAAGCCCTGGAAGCCCGCCGCAACCTCATCGAGAAGGTTGCCGACCTCGACGACGAGATTGCCGAGCTTTATCTCGAGGATAAGGAAATCCCAACAGAAAAACTGATGGCCGCCATTCGTAAGGCCACCATCAAATTGATGATGGTGCCGGTGCTCTGCGGTGCCGCCTATAAGAATAAAGGTATCCAACTCCTTTTGGATGCCATCGTCGACTACCTGCCGTCGCCCAACGACTTGGGTGCCGTCATCGCGCACGACCCTGCTAACGAGGAGAAGACCTACCAGCGCAACCCCTCCGAGAATGAGCCTTTCTCGGCCTTGGCCTTCAAGCTCATCAACGATCCGTATGTGGGCCAGCAGACCTTTATCCGCATCTTCAGCGGCAAGCTGACTAACGGCATGAGCGTCTACAACACCAACAAGATGAAGAGCGAGCGCGTAGGTCGAATCTTCCGCATCAAGGCAAAGGAACGCGAGGAAATCACCGAGGCTGGCGCGGGCGAGATTGTCGCCCTCGTGGGCATGAAGTACACCAAGACGGGCGACACCCTCTGTGCCGAGGATAAGCAGCCTATCTTGCTGGAATCCATCAATATACCGCCTGCGGTCATTGAGATGAAGGTCAACCTCGACGACAAGAAGAACCGCAGCAAGTTGAGCGAGGCCTTGGCCAAGCTCTGCAACGAAGACCCGTCGTTCCACGCCCATTTCGACGAGGAGACGGAAGAGACCATTATCGCGGGCATGGGTGAGTTGCATTTGGAAATCATTGTCGATCGTTTGAAGGAAGAGTTCAAGGTGCCGGTCACGGTGGGCGCGCCTTCGGTGTCGTTCCGCGAGACCATCACCGCACCGTTCGAGTGCAACTACCGCTATGTGAAGCAGACCGGCGGCAAGGGCCAGTTCGCCCACACCGTCATCCGCTTCGAGCCTAACCCGGGCGGCGGCTTCGAGTTTGTCGACATCACCAAGGGCGGCGTCATTCCGAAGGAATACATCCCCTCGGTGCAGAAGGGCTTGGCCGCGGCCATGAACAAAGGTCCCTTCGCGGGTTATCCCGTGGTGGATGTGAAGTGCGTCTTGGTGGACGGCAGCTCGCACCCCGTCGACTCGAGCGACATGGCCTTCCAACTCTGCGCCCAGATGTGCTTCAAGCAGGCCTTCATGAAAGCCAGCCCCGTGCTGCTTGAGCCTGTGATGAAGGTGGAGATCAATACGCCTGACGACTATATTGGCAATGTGACGGGCGACGTCAACAAGCGCCGTGGCCGCATCGAGGCGATGCGTCGTTTCCGTAAGGGCTCGCAGAAGTTGGATGCTTTCGTCCCGCTAATGGAGATGTTCGGCTATGCCACCGCCCTGCGCAACCTCACCTCGGGCCGCGCCAACTACTCGATGGAATTCCATCAGTACATGCCGACACCGAAGGACAAGCAGGAGGAGATTGTCAAGATGCGGAACGAGAAGGAGTAGTTTTTATCAAGAATTAGAGATTGTTTAGGACGCTGCCTTTCGGTAGTGTCCTTTTTTAATTACACTTTTTGTGTTACATATTTTATGTAACATATTTTGTGTAATCAAAAAAGTTTGTTTATCTTTGCAGCGTTCAATCAAAATGGTGTCGAAAGATGAATAATCCGTTCATTATCAATAATTAAGATTCAAAAGATTTGTTTTGTGACCGAGAAGAAGAGTTGCAATTGATATTGCGTAATTGCCAAAATCGGGCCAATATGACCTTGATTTCGCAGCGTCGTTTGGGGAAAACAGGGCTAATTTTTCGACTTTTTGATGAAATTAAGGTTGTTTATCCTAAAATTCATACCGTATATGTTGACATTTTTGCTTCGGACAATATGGATGGGTTCATCAACTTGTTCGCAGAGGCCGTATTAAGTGCCATTCCGGAAAAATCTTCCTTTGGCAAGCGGTTGTTGAACTATATCAAGTCGCTCCGTCCGCTCGTCACTTACGACACCTTGACGGGACAGCCTCAACTGCAAATCGCCTATCAGAATGTGCAAGAAAAAGAATACACCCTGCGTGGGTTGTTTGAGTTTCTTGATGGTCAGAATATCCCGATAGTCATCGCTTTCGACGAGTTCCAGCAAATTCGTGAATATCCCGAGCAAAACATGGAGGCCTTGTTGCGCACTTATATCCAACAATGCAAAAACCTCACTTTCATCTTTAGTGGCAGCAAAAAGCACATCATGACGGACATTTTCGCCAACGAGCGAAAGCCTTTCTATGCAAGTACGGCTTTTGTTTCCTTGGGAAAAATATCGGAAGAGCGTTATTCTGACTTTATCCGTCGGTTGTTTGGCAAAGGCAAGCGAAGCATCACCGACGAAGCCCTTCAATTCATCCTTGACTGGACACTTCGGGTTACCTATTACACTCAACGACTTTGCCACACGCTTTATGCCAACGGTAAGAAAGCCATTGACTTGGCCGAGGTGAAAAGCGCTTGCAACCAATTGCTGAAGGAAAGTGAAAGTGTCTATTTGCAATATCGGCAGATGATGACAGACAAACAGTGGAAATACCTTATCGCCGTGGCAAAAGAGGGAAGTGTGAGGCAAATCACTGCGGCTGATTTTTTGAAACGATACCAGATTGGCGGTGCTTCGGCCTCGCGACAGATGGCAGAAACGCTCAGCGAGAAAGGTTTGCTTAATGCCGAGGCTACGTTGGAAGGAACCATCTATTCCATGGGCGATGTTTTTTTCTCCCATTGGCTCGAAAGACTTTGAGGCATGTCCCTCTGGGATGTAGGGGCTCGTTTTATGCTTTTTTACCGATAGAACATCCCTACTGGATGCACCAAATAGTGTGTTTTTACCCTTAATTTCCCAAAAATCATAGGGACAAAATTTTGTCCCTATAAAATTCAATTCATTGAAAACCAATGATTTGATTTTGGACAAACCAAAAATCATAGGGACAAAAATTTGGGAGGCCCCGAAAACCTCTTGACAAGGCTTTTTTCTGTATATTTTTGCGAAAGAAAAGATGTCGGTGCTTCGACAGGCTCAGCAACCTTAACTCCTTTCTGAGGTATGAGGGTCCCTGAGCCTGTCGAAGGGCCCGCCAAAAAACTACTGCTTATGAACGCAAAACTAAAATCTTTAATCCTACTGACGCTCGCCCTCAGCGCGATGTTGACCGCCTGCGACACGCCAGAAAAACGTTACGAGCGTGCGCGTACCTTATATGAAGAAGGCACCGAATTGCGTCAGCAACGCCTCTCAGAAGAGGCCGCCGAACGTTTCCTGCAAGCTTTGGACATCCTCGGCAAGGGCGAAAAAGACGAAAAAACCATCCTTTTGGAAGGCCAACTCAAAGACAACCTCGGCGCGATGTACAACAAACACGGTCTCTTCGAGGATGCCCTCACGATGCACTGCGAGGCCATCGCCTGTTTCCGTCAGGTACATGACTCAGCAGCGGTGATGGCCGCCATGCGCAATTGTGGCCGCGTGGCGAAATCGTTGGAGGAGTTCACCCAAGCCAAACGCTATTACGACACGGCTTTCAGTATTGCCACTTTGTTGGATGACAAGGCGATGCAGAGCGACATCTACCTTGAGATGGGCCGCGACTATTACCTTCCAGTGGGAAACTTCCCCGAGGCCATGACCTGCGTCAGACGCGCTTTGGAGGGTGAGCTTGACGACAACAACACGGACATCGCCAACATGACGATGGGTGTGCTCTATTATTACACAGACAACTACGCTGAGGCCAAGCCTTACCTCAACGCTGCCCTCCGCAGCGAGCGCGCCGGACTGAAAATGTCGGTATATCAGACGCTTTATGCCATCGCCTATAACGAAGGCGACTTGGAGAAAGCCATGGAATACCAAGACCTTTTCACGCAAAACATGATGCAGAGCGACCAAGAGCACGCCTCCGAGAACCTGCAACGCCTCAAAGCAGAGTATGAGCTGAAGGCGCAAAAGAGCGAGATGGAACTCTTGCTCCGCAATCGCAGCCTGAAACTCTGGCTCATCATCGCCGCTGCAGTGATTGCCATTCTCGTCATTACGCTGATTGTTAGGAAGAAAGTGAGTGACCATAAACTGGCTGTGGAGCAGTTCCGTAGTCAGGTGGAACGCGACCAAAACCGTATCCACGAGCTAGTGAGCGACATGGAGAACCTCATCCGTACCAACGATGGCCTGCGCCGCGACCGCCAGACGCTCTCGCAGCGCGAGCTGCTCATGACTAACAAGATTATGGGGCGCAACAAGATATATCTCACAGCGCAGTCGTTAGGTGACCAAGTGACCGCCGACACGATGAACTTCGCCCTCAGCGACGACGACTGGGCCGACTTCATCAGCCTCACCGACTTGGTTTACGACGGCTTCTCGCAGCGCCTCTTGGAACTCTATCCCAAACTTGGCAAGTGGGATGTGCGCATCTGTTGCCTCTCAAAGAACGGCTTCTCCAACCAGGTGATTTCCATCCTCTTGGACACCCAGACCGAGTCGTACTACCGCCGCAAGACCCGCATCAAGCAAATGAAGATGAACCTCACGGACGACACGCGGACATTTGAGGAAATTGTGAATGCGGTTTAATCACAAAACATACAAAACTTGCAAAACAATGAACAAGACCAAAGAAAAGCGTGTGGCGGCACCCAACCGGGTTGCCGCCGGAAAGCGGGCCAGTTGGCCGCTTTCCCCACCCTGCAAAAAGGGTTTTGAAGGTTTTGTTGGTTTTGTGACAAAAATAGAAATACAAAGTAATAACAATCAAATAATTAGAACAATGAAAAACATTAGATTTATCGCAGTGATTGCCCTGATGATGATGGGCGGGATGACAATGAAAGCACAAGACTATCATCCTATCGTCGAGGAGGGAAAACAATGGAATGTGCTGTTTTCCTATCCTTGGAATCCGCCGGAGCCGCCGCACAGGTATACCGACATTTACAAAATCGAAGGTGATACGCTGTTGGATGGTGTGTCGTACAAAGTGATGTACACGACAAGGAACGAAGACCTAACTGATTGGAATTGTTGGGGATTTCTCAGAGAAACCGAGGACAGACAAGTCTTCTCTCGTAGACCTTCCACTTCTGATGAACAACTCCTGTACGATTTCTCAATGCAAATTGGAGATACCATTTTTATGTATGAAGATTACATGGTCGTTGTCGAAATAGGTGAGGTGCTTGTCGGGGATGAGCCTAGACAACAAATCGTGTTGGAATATCCTTTTGGTGAAACCGAGACTTGGATTGAGGGCATCGGCAGCCTTTATGGGATAATTGATTCAGGATCACATTTTTTAGTGGGTGGGTCGACTGACCTCCTTTGTTATTATGAGGACGGTGATTTGATATGGCAAAATTCCTATCCAAGTATTAATAGTTGTTATTTCGTTTATTCAGGAGGGGGACAGAGCGGCTTAGTGGTTACACCTACTGTGCTGACTTTTGACGAGCCTGCCATGCCACAGACTTTCACGATTAGCAACCAACTCGATGTTGATGTCACAATCACGAACATCTATGTGCAGCCTGACGACAATATAGTGCTGGTTTCCCATACTGATTTGCCACAAACTATACAGCCAGGTGAATTCATGGATGTGGAAGTTGAATTGAACGGTATTGGGAATAAGGGTTATAACACCTACCATATATATATGTTAACCTCGGAAGGTGCCAAGGTAGTCACTGTCAGGGTTAACGATAATCTCAATCCTTACTATCCTATAGTTCAAGAGGCCAACAACCGCCAGAAATGGAATGTGGTTTACATAGCCTCCAACGAGAACTATCCGAATGATTACCATACTGAAATCCAAAGTATTAGGGATAATATCAACTTGGATGGCTTGGACTATAAACTTGTTTGGAAGGAAGATGTGTATGATTCCAAAAGAATTGCAGGTGCGGTTCGCGAAGAGGACAAAAGGGTGTATTATCGCATGTATTGGCAGCAATCCTACCAAAACGAGGTGCTGCTTTACGATTTCAATTTGACCGTGGGCGATACTGTCAGCGTTGGTTGGAGTGATTATCGGTTGATTGTGCTTGAAGAATCTCAAGTTCAAGTAAATGGTACCATGAGACGACAATTGGGTTTGGCTATGTATTTTGACGATGGCACCACAGGTGAAGTAGAAGAATACTGGATTGAAGGTGTGGGTAGCACTTACGGCTTCTTGAACAGTGGCTATGAAGGTTGGGTCGGCGCGTTTGTCCATCTGTTGTGCTACCATGAGAACGGCAACCTGATTTGGGACAACGAGGAGTTTGACGATTGTGTGATGAATAGCGATGGAGCACCTGCGACGTTTGCTCCCCAAGGCGCGGAGTGGTACTTCAATGTCGGCACCTTCATGAACAGCCCCATCACTTATTATCGGATGGCTGTGGAAGGCGACACCCTCATCCAAGGGCACACGTGCAGCATCATCACCCGACCGTTTTTTGGCGGCAACGGCGACGCGCAGTATGTCTATGAAGAAAACCGCAAAGTGTATTGGTACAACCAGACTTTGCAGGCCTTCACCACGCTTTACGACTTCGACGCCGAAGTGGGCGATACGTGGATTTGCGACATCGATTCCTGTTCTTTCGAGATTCAGGTGCAATCCGTTGACGAGGTGACATGGGAAGACCATACCTATCGTGTGCAACATGTGTACGCCATAGGTGGAGACGAGTATTACAATTCGTTCTTCTATACTGGCGAAGGAACCATCATCGAAGGCATTGGCGAAATAAACGGACTGTTCCCTTATCCTGGTGCTTGCATTGGTGAGATTTACTGTGGTAATTCCATAGATTACTTGCGCTGCTATCTTGTTGACGGTGAACTGCTTTATCACGAAGGCCCGTATAATTGCGACCAGCAATCCTATTGTTGGGACGGCACCGTGGCCGAGGCCTACGCTGGCGGCGATGGCACTGCCGAAAATCCCTATCAGATTGCCACTTCGGAGCAACTGGCTTTGCTCGCCTATGAAACAAACAACGGCACGGGTGGTGATGCCTATTATAAATTGGTGGCAAACATCAATCTGCAAAGGTGCGACGGCGGAACGATACAGTGGGTTTCCATCGGAACCGAAACCAATATGTTCATGGGACATTTCAACGGCAACGGCAATTACGTCTTGTATGTGAACCAATACATCAGCGATGGCGATGTGCAGCCTGTGGGTGGCTTGTTTGGCTACACCGATCATGCCGTAATCAGCAATGTCCGATTGGTGCAATGCAGTATC
>DAIOUZ010000037.1:7708-11180 GCA_036759285.1 Candidatus Limiplasma sp.
CAGAGGAAATGGACAATATGTAGGCGGTTTGGTGGGCTATGCCGGTCTGAGCAACATTTCCAATTGCAGCATCACCCAGTCTTCCGTCAAGACCGAGGCAGGTGTGGCTGGCGGTTTGGTGGGTTGCGCAGATATGCCTTTTGGCACGGGTGCCTATCCAACAGACATAGAAACCTCTTATATCACAAACTGTCTCACCGACGTGGCCACATGGATTGAAGGCTCCGATTGCGCTGGTGGCATTGTGGGCAAAGTCAACAAGAATGATGGTCGCAATCCTTGGGTGATTACCGATTGTAGGGTATGGGATGGCGGTTATACGGCAGGGTTTTCAGTGACCAGTGATGGCGACGCTGGTGGCATTGTCGGGTGGTTTCGTAATGGCTCAATTTCGGGTTGCTTGAATCAGTTTGTGGTGACGGGTGGTAACCCTGGCACTGGTGGTATTGCAGGAACAGCGGATTTGGTTACGATCAAGAACTGCATTAACCAAGGCGAGATTTCTGGTGGATTTGCCACTGGTGGTATAGTCGGTTATGGTGATGGTAATATGAATGTGACTTCTTTAGATATTATCGATTGTGTCAACGAAGGCTCGGTTACGTGTCACGATATGGGACAGCATGCTTTCGTAGGTGGTATCGTTGGCCTCTGGGGCTCCAAAATCATCCGTTGTGTCAACAAAGGCGATGTTATGGGAATAGTTAAATCTTCAGGCTTTGTGGGTGGCATCGTTGGAGATTGTGTTGGCATTGTGGCCAATTGTTATAATCGTGGTAATGTGACGGCAACTGTGGATGATTCTGTTGTGAATCCCGAATTGTTATTTGTTGGAGGAATCTCTGCAACGCCAGACCCAACGATTTACAATGTCTATAACACCGGTGTGGTTACTGGTCCCGAATTACCTGCTTCCGTCATTCACGACTATGGTAATATTATTGGTCGTGGACTCGAAGACAGCCACTATCTCAATGCCTATTGGCTTGATGATGATGACTTGTCGGCTTGTGGCAATGTCAACGAACCTGAATTGCATGGCTCCACGGCTTTCGTACAGGGTGCAACCTCTACTTCTTGGACACTCAACGATGCCCAATACGGTACCACTGACCTTTTGGAAGCCTTGAATTTTGGTGCAGCCGTTGTACTTGATTCGGTGCCAAGCTATCCCCACATTTGCACATGGATGGAAGATATGGAAGGTACTAATGATGGTTTTCCGGTTTTTGGGCCTTTCAGTGCAGGGGATGACATGCTTGAAGCCTATTGCGAAGCACCATTTAACTTTTTCGGTAGCCCGACCACCGACCAAGGCATTTACGGTGCACAACTTTGGTGGAACAAACCTTTTGCCAGCCATTGGTTCAATTATGATGAGGAACCTTATGCAGGATCTGTCTGGTGTAATTTGTGGGGAATAAGGATTCCGGCTGAGGAAATCCAAGCGGGTGATGTGCTGACGCATGTGGCATTCTACAAGGCTGGTTTCCAAGATCATCTGGCTCACTATGTCTTTGCTTTCGGTGTTGGAGGTGAAACGGAACCTGACAATTTGGAGTTTCTTCCCGGAAATAATGTTCAAATCGAACCTGGTCCCGACGAATGGGTGATGGTGAAACTTCGTCATCCAATTGACTGTGAAGTGGGAAAGAGTCTTTGGATTGTCCTTACTGCCCCAAATGTCGAAGTTAACAACGCTACTTATTGTCAGACTTCTGGCAACTCAAATGGCCGTTGGGCAAGTGATGGAGGCTATTGGTATGATTATTCTTCCGTGCAAGGCAGTGGTGGCGATTGGATGATTCGCGGTTATTTCACCAATGACATGGGGTATCAGGAGGCTGGCTACAATGAAGAGCTCGACCATTACAACATCTATCGAGGCAGCTCATTGGAGGAAATGGAGAAAGTTGCCGAGGTAGGCAGAGACGAGGAGGAATATTTCGACACCTTGCAGCAGCCTTTCGGCGACTACTATTACCAACTGACCGCTTCCTATACCGATGGACGTGAGTCGGTGCCCGCCAAGAGAAGCGAGAATCCTCAAAGTCCAGACTATGTGTATTTCCATGTCGGAAACATTTCTTCGCTTGGCTCTGAGTGGTACTACGAAATCCAGAACGAGAACGGCAGTATCACTTACCAGCATCTGCAATATGCCGCCGACACGACGATCAATCACAAGGACGTGAAAATCATCATTCGTACCAACACGCTATACGACAAGGGTGAACACAGCGAAGTGACCCGTGAATACATCTACGAGGACTTTGGCAAGGTGTATTGGTGGAATGAGAGCATTCAAGATTTTACCTTATTGTATAATCTTGGTGCCCAAGTTGGAGACGAATGGGTGATTGAAGTGGGTGAGGAAAGCATCATCATGCATGTTGATGCTGTGGAGCAATATGAGTATGAAGGAACGACCTATAGAATGTTGCACGTGAGCGATGCAAACAACCTGTTCAGTGGAGAGATTATGAGTGGCGTTGGTCATCTCACCAGTTTCTTCCCCGAAAGACTGATGACGCGAGACAAAGGCTATCGCGTGACGGGTCTGCGCTGTTATTGGATTTATGGCGATTTGGTTTTCACCATCAACCGTGGCGATTGCGACGCCATTTACGCCGAACTGCATAACGGCCTTGATGAACCCACAGTAATCCCGTTTGCCATCTATCCCAACCCGACCAATGGCGTCCTCACCATTCAGCATTCAGCATTGACTACGTCGAATGCTTCGCATTTCAACATTCCGAATTCATCATTCAGAATTACCAACCTCATGGGCCAAACCATCCAAACGGGTAGTCTCAACGCTGAAACCCAACAGATTGATGTGTCCGATTTGCCTCAGGGTATGTATTTCATCAGCATCGGTGATATTACACAAAAATTTGTGGTACGTTAATCGCGGTCTTGTAGGGCTGTCACACCGTGGCAGCCGCCCGTGCAGCCATGACAATCAGCGGCTGCCGTGGTACGACAGTCCTACAGACCGAAACGGAAAACAGATTGATAAACAAATAAAAACTAGATAAAATGAAAAAGTTATTCTTTACTTTAACGATTTTGGCTGGCTTCGCCGTGCAAGTTATGGCCTCTAACTCAGACTATGATTTTTCATCAGGAGACTTCAAGTATTCCATTATTAGCACTGACCCACCTTGTGTGAGTGTCGTCGGACATGTTGACGGCCAAAGCGCGCATGGCGATTTGATCATTCCAGAAACGGTAATGCGTTGGGATTCGACTGTATTTACTGTGACTGCTATTGGTGATAGGGCCTTTAGGTATTGTTCTCAACTTACAGGACAGTTTGTCATTCCCAACACGGTTACCACTATCGGGGAACTTGCTTTTGATTATTGTGGCCTAACAGGGGAATTGATCATTCCCAATTCAGTTGTTTCGATAGGAGGAGGCGCCTTTGAAGGATGCGATGGCTTTACTGGCAATCTTGTCATTC
>DAIOUZ010000037.1:11190-13093 GCA_036759285.1 Candidatus Limiplasma sp.
AAGCTTTCAAAGATTGCACCAGCCTTACATCTGTTGTCATTCCCAATAGTGTAAGAAGCATTGGGGCGTTGGCTTTTGCCTATTGTCGAGGATTTAATGGCACACTGACTTTGCCCAATTCGCTTGAGGTGATTGAATACGGTGTGTTTGCAGAATGCTCCGGGTTGACGGGAACGTTGAACATTCCTAATTCAGTGGTCGAAATTAAATATGCCGCATTTTATGCTTGCAACAGCTTTACGGGCGATCTGGTTATTCCTGAATCCGTTGTCTCATTGGGCTGTATTGATGAAACCAATTATCCGACACATGGTACATTTTGTGAATGTACGGGTTTTAATGGACATCTTGTGCTGCCTGAATCGTTGGAAGTCATTGGAACCTATTGTTTTGATGGTTGTAGTAACCTTACTGGGGAACTTGTGATTCCGAGTTCTGTAAGAGAAATCCAACATTATGCGTTTGCGGATTGTAGCAGTTTGACAGGATCATTGGTTCTTCCCAATGGCTTGACTTACATTGGTAGCCATGCATTTGAGAATTGTTCTGGATTGTCGGGTGAACTTGTAATTCCCGATGAAGTCGTAGAAATCCCAAGTTATGCCTTTGCTGGTATCACTCGTTTGACTTCTGTCAGTATTCCCAATTCAGTTGTCCGCATTGGAGAGGGAGCTTTCAAAAACTGCGAGAAACTTGCTGCTGTCAATATTCCTGATGGAATCACGGAAATTGCACCATCCTTGTTTGACCATTGTTCAAAACTCACAGAAATCGTTTTGCCCGACGGCATTACAGCTATAAGGTCCTCTGCTTTTAGCAACTGCACGGAACTGGCTTCAGTCAATATTCCCCAATCATGTGACACCATTGGTGCTAATGCTTTCTGTAAATGCGAGAAATTATCTTCCATCGACTTTCCAGAGGGACTGCTTTCTGTTGGTATGGATGCGTTTTTTGCTTGTGATTTGATTGAAAGGGTCGTGATACCCAATTCTGTTGTTGACATTGCTACAGAGGCATTTATAGCTTGCAACAATTTGTCATATCTTGTCATAGGAGGTTCTGTTGAAAGGATTGGGGAACGTGCGTTTTTATATACCCCAACGGATACGATAGTCTCATTGGCTGCGGTTCCGCCGACATTGGGCGAAAATGTATTTTATCCAAACAACTATCAAACAACCAAACAAATAGTCGTTCCTTGCGGTTTTTTGGATGATTATCTTACGTCGGGATGGACTACCTATTTCTCCGAAGACACTTTTGTGGAGGATTGTGGTTTTGACGGAGCGGAATGGTACTACGAAATCCAGAACGAAAATGGTAGCATCACCTACAAGCATCTGGAATATGCGGCTGACACGACCATCAACCACAAGGACGTGCAAATCATCATCCGCACGAACACCTTATATGATAAGGGCGAGCATCAGGAGGTGACGCGCGAATACCTCTATGAAGAGGACGAGGTGGTGTATTGGTGGAACAAGGATTTGCAGGAATTTACCGTGCTTTATGACCTTGGTGCCCAAGAAGGCGACAGTTGGGTCATCAAGGTCGGCACGGAAAGCCTTGTCATGCATGTGGATGCGGTGGATCTGTATGAGTATGATGGCCGTTTGTTCAAGATGCTTCGGGTGAGCGACGATGGCGACATCTTCAGTGGTAACATCTTGTGCGGTGTTGGTCACCTCAGTAGTTTCTTCCCTGAAAAGCTGATGACATGCGGTAAAGGCTTTCGCGTGCATGGGCTGCGCTGTTATTGGAAATTTGGCGATCTGGTCTTTACCATCAACCGTGGCGACTGCGATGCCATATACACTGACCTGCATAATGGTATCGAGGAAGGCGGCCCTTCGGCGGGCTCAGGGATCTTGCTAGGCTTGTGGCTCATTGGCCTTGT
>DAIOUZ010000037.1:13103-20377 GCA_036759285.1 Candidatus Limiplasma sp.
GGGACCTTCACCATCTATCCCAACCCGACCAATGGCGTCCTCACCATTCAGCATTCATCATTCCGAATTCAGAATTCCGCATTCCGAATTACCAACCTCATGGGCCAAACTGTCCAAATGGGCAGCCTCAACGCTGAAACCCAACAGATTGATGTGTCGGATTTGCCGCAGGGGATGTATTTCATCACCATCGGCGAGGGCACGCGGAAATTTGTGCTGAGATAGGACGTTGCCTTTTTGGCTCGATTTTTGCATAAAAAGCACCTTGTATTTTCAAAATCAAATAGTTATGAAAACAACAATGAAATCATTAATGCTGATGCTGCTGGTAGCGGCAAGCATGTTGACCTTTACCTCATGCAGAAAGGTATTCAATATTCTTCCTGAAACGGTTACGGTTAGCGGTCGAGTGACCGATGAAAACGGACAACCTTTTGAGGGTGTAAGTGTCTCTGTGTCAAAGAGCACCTTTATGAGTGTGACTATTCCTGTGACTGGCACTAAGACTGATGAGAATGGTTTTTATCAAGTCGAGTTTGAGCCCGACGATGAGACCTTCACAATGCGCTACACAATAGACAAGGACGGTTACCACTACGTGGCATTTTATGGTGTGGACAAGTGGAAAGCCGTTCAGGAACATGATGTCGTTTTAATAAAGGAGTAAAATGAAAAAGTTGAATTTATTATGGGCAGTCCTTCTGCTGCTTACAGCTTGCGGGAAGGACCCATTGCCCACAGATGTCGTCTCCACGGCATCGCGCGACAAAGATGGAACCACCTATATCCAAAGGGTTTATGGTGATGGTTCCGAGCAATATTTTAAAGTGTTGTCCGACAATACCGCCGAGATGGTGCGGGCCCTTGATTATTATGGCATTGAGCCACCTATTGAGTTTGGCCGCAACACCGAAGTCATACCCTCCGAAATCACCTACGAGGGGCAAGTCTATACCATTGTTGGCATTGGCGATTTTGCGTTCTACGATCGCAGACAATTGAACTCGGTGGAGATACCTAACACCGTGACGTATGTGGGCAAGCGCGCCTTCGATTTTTGCCTTCAACTCAAGACCATCAAATTCCCTGATGGTGTGACCCAAATCGAACAAGGAGCCTTCCGCAGTTGCGTTGATTTGACCACCGTGGAAATGGGCAGCGGCATGGCGAGTATTCACTTCGATGCTTTCGGGGATTGCCGAAGCCTGTCGACGGTGGTTTGTCGTGCAGTCACTCCGCCTGAAATCCTTTACGACGTAGCCAACCCCAGCAGTATCTTTTATAAGTGTCCAATCAGCGAAATCAAAGTGCCGGCAGAGAGCGTGGAAGCCTACAAAGCGGCTCCCCTTTGGAGTGCTCAAGCCGATAAGATTGTAGCTTTGTAATCAACGAGTGACTAACTTAAAATTTGAGAATTATGAAAACCATCGCAAAATTATTGTTCTTGCTGCTCGTCGTGGTCTCGTTCACGTCGTGCAAGAAAGATCCACTTTATCTCATTGACCCTGAAGAAAATGTGCTGGTCTATGGCATCCATAAACAAGAGATGAATGTCGCATACGCCTCGTTCGACGACCATTTCAACATCGCGGCGGAATCCAAGGGAGGATTCATTACCCCGACGTATGTTTTCCGTTTTACAGATGTCCCTTACGAAGTGATTGGCCAAACCATTGATTTGAACAAAAAGTCGGATTACACCCTGTCGTTTGTGTTCCTTGGTGAGGTACAATGGTTCACATCACCAGAGCGGGTGTGCGGCAAGATATGGAATTGGAATGATGAACTCAATGAAAACGAGGCTACGGAGTACCCTGACGAGTCGCCCTTCAGCAGCGGCTGGATAAAATTCGAAGAGGAAAATACCGGCATCACTTTCACCCTTCACGGCGTGACGAAGAATGGATATACTATTCGTATGAAATTGTTCGCACCTGCAGAGGCGGAATAAGTTAATTAAGCATTACGAAAATTGGGGCTGCCGCAAACCGCGACAGCCCCATTCAGCATTCATAATTCAGCATTCAGCATTTACTTAAACGCGTTCTCACTCAGTCCTTTGCCACTCAAAGCCAAATCCTTCATGTAGCCAGGCACTTCCTTGCCGAGGTACTTGTCCACATAAAGCTTGGCGAGGTATTGGCCGAGCATGAAGCCGTGACCGCGCAGACCGGTGCAGAGACCGACCTCTGGGTCGACGATGTAACGTGGCTCGGTGTAACGTCCAGCCCAGCAAGCGAGGAAGCTGACTTCACCGAGGTTCGGAATCCACTCGGCAAAGACCTCGGAGACGATCTCCAAGAACTCCTTGCTGTTGTACTTGATGTTCTGACGGGCCTCATAGGCGTCGGTGTCGGGGCTGGCGCAGCCGATGATTTGGCCAGTGTGGGCCCACTGTTGTCCGTAGACGGCGCTGAAGCCTTTGTAGTGACGGCGGTCGATGATCATGTCGAGCGGGCCACCATTGGGTCCCATCATAGGTAGACGGCGCGTGATGAAGGCTTGGTGCTTCACAGGATAGAGACCTGTGTCGAGGCCGAGCATGTCGTTGAACTTCTCGGCACCCCAGCCCATTGCGTTGACGAAGTGGTCGCAGGTGTATTCGACAAAGGCACCTTCGTGTGTGCGCACCAAAGCGACATAGTGTCCATTGACTTTCTGCACATGGAGCAACTCGCAGTCCTCAAAGTAACGGCCTCCCTGCTGCACACCGATCCAACGGATATAGTCGATGACACGACCTGGCGTGGCTTGCCAGCAGTCGCGGGTAATCAAGGCATGGCTGTAAGTAGTCTTTGTGTCGTCCCACAGCGGCGAAATCTCCTTCTTGAAGTCCTTGCGCTCAATCATGTAGGCATCGCTCCAAGCGCGTGAAGCATCTAGGGAGTTATAGGTAGCTTCATCGTGTACCAAATTGACGTAGTGAGTCAGGTGGTAGTTGATGTTGTGCTCCTTCTGCATGTTCTTGAAGATCTCGTGGTTGTGCACGGCGATGTCGGCGATGTCGGGGTTGGAGAATGCCGGACGGCCGCCACCGATGCAGCGCCAGGAGGCACCACGGCTGTAGTTGATCATCACAGGCTTCTTGCCAGCTTCCGAGAAGTAACGGAATAAGGCACTGCCTGCGATACCGCCACCCGCGATGAACACCTCGACCTGTTCTTTCTTCACATCGTTCATTTCGGGGAAGACAAAGACCTCTTTGGTGTGCGGGTTGTAGAGGTCGCCGAGGCTGACTTGGTTCGAGAGCGGGGCACGTGGCGTGGCGTCGCCGACCAGTTCGATACCGTAGGAACGCAGGATTTGACGTGCACGTGGGATGCAGCGTTTGCCACGGCAGGGACCCATACCCATGCGGGTGATGTGCTTCAATTCATCCACGGAAATAGTCTTGCGGTTGCCGATGACGCGCAGCACGCGGTCGAGTTTGATGTCCTCGCAGTGGCAGACGTAGGTCTCAGCATCACCCTCGGCTCCTTTGTTTTTGGAAAGGGGAGTGGTGAGCTCTTTATTGGCATTGTAACGGTCTTTCAAGATAAAGCCTTTCACATCCGTCAGCTCGAACACCATGCTCGCCTCTCCAGAGGGACGTGAGGAACGGGCTTTCACCCGAGCCACGTTGGTCTTGTTCGACTTCTTGAGGATCTTCTCGATGACACCTTCGCCAATCTTTTGGCCGTCGTTGTCAACGAGGTACACCTCTGCACCTTCTTGGGCTTCGTATTCGATGGGCAGGAAGCAGGTGGATTTCTTCACGTCGTAGCCGAAGATGGCCAGACCTGGGCAGCTGGAGACGCACAACATGCAACCGATGCACTTGTCATAGTCAATCGTGGGCACGGTGTTGGTCGAAGGCTTGGTGATGGCGCCTTGCGGGCAGCTGAACGAGCAGGGGTTGCAGGCGAATCCATAGAGGCAGTCGGCCTGCACGAAAGCCTTGAGCTGCATGCGCTCAGGCGTGGGCAGGTTGGGCTTTTCCAGAACTCTCACTGGATGCTGTTGTGAGTCGATATATTGTCTCGAAACCTCGAGATAATCGTCGTAGTTGAATCTTACGCCGATGGCTTGGGCCACCTCGTAGGCCACTTGTTTACCGCGAAGCACGGCGCTGGTGCCTTCACCGATGCGGATGGCATCGCCGGCACCGTAAGTGTTGCGGCCGAAGACCTCATAACCCTTGACAAGCAGTTGGTTGTCGGGGATAAGGCCGGTGCAGATGTTGATGATGTCGATGTCGTCAATGATTTGTTCGGTGCCAGGGATGGCCTTAAAGTTCTCGCACTTGGCGATGACGGCACCGGTGATGCCGGTATGCTCCTTGTTTGGGATGGCGCGCACCAGCGTGTAGCCCGTCATGATCGGGATGCCGAGACGGCGCACACGGTTGGCCTGTACGGGGAAGCCGCCTTCGCGAGGCATGGCCTCGATGATGGCCTTGATGGTGGCTCCAGCTTGCATACCCTGATAAGAAGTCAGGTAGCCGATGTTGCCTGCGCCCACGGTGAGGACTTTCTTACCCAGCAAGGTGTGCTCTTGGTTCATCATCTTCTGGAACACGGCAGCGGTGTAGACGCCCGGCACGTCGTCGTTCTCAAAGGTCGGCATGAAAGGCACGGCACCCGTGGCGACCACGAGATGTTGGGCATCGATGTAGGCCACTTCGCCGTTTTCAATGTTCTTGATGGCCACGCGACCGCCTTCAAGCAGATCCCAAACGGTGTTGTTCAGCAGGATGCCTTCGTGGTTGTCGCCAGCCAGTGTTTTTGCGATGTCGAAGCCACGCATGCCGCCGAATTTCTTCTCTTTCTCGAAGAAGAAGAACTGGTGGGTCTGCATATTGAACTGTCCGCCGATGCGGGCGTTGTTGTCGACCACGATGTTGCTGATGCCGAAGGCATTCAGTTGCTCGCGGCAGGCGAGACCCGCGGGACCAGCGCCGATGATGGCGACTTGGGTCTTGTAGATCTTCACCTCGCGTGGGAGTTGTTCCTTGGGTTCGGGAAGGACGTTGGCCTCGTTGTTGATGGAGCGCACTTCCTTGACGCCGTCGACGAGGGTGATGCAGATACGGCGGATCTTGCCGTCGACCAGCATCTCGCAAGCGCCGCATTTGCCGATGCCGCAGTTGAGGCTTCGGTTGCGACCGTCGAGCGAGTGGCTGTGGACGGGATAACCGGCTTGGTGAAGGGCGGCGGCGATGGTCTTGCCGCGCTGACCTTTGACGGTCTTGCCTTCATATTGGAATTCCACAAGGTCTTCCTGCGGGATGTCCAAGATGGGGTGTTTTTCGATTTTGTACATATAGGATGTGTTTTTGAGTCTTAAAATGCGGGCGCAAATTTAGGAAAAACACGAAAAGCAGCATCTGTTTTGCCTGTTTTTTTCAAAATTGTTTGAAAAACAGCCCCAAAATCAGATTTTGTAGTCGAGCAAAGTGCCGTTTTCTTTCTCGTCAATATATTGTTTGACCAAGTTGACCACCTGCTGGTCGTTGATGTCGAGTTGTTGCATTGGGCCGTTTTTGGGGTAGATGTCCAAAAATGCAACTTCTTCTACATCCTTATAAACCAAGTAAATGAGTCGGAATGCGTCTTTCTTGGCGAGTCTGTGTTTTCGGTCGGGAAGACGAAGTTTGATGATGATGCGCGGGTCGTCAAGCAGAATCATGTCGCGGTTTTGCCGAATTTGTTCGATGCTTGTTTCTTTGAAAGCGTCGCGGATTTCATCTTCGACACTGGCATAAACCCCACGTCGGACATTTTTCAAAGTCGAGGTGCGTTCAATGAAATAGGTAATGGCGGAAAACTTGATCATGAGGCTTTTTGTGTACGCAAACGGTTGTCGACTTCGGTCAAACGGTTCATCAATTGCTTCATTTGTTGGTTTTTAGGCATTTTGATGCAAAAATTCACAATGTCGCTGTTCAATTCAAACAGTGCCGAATAATTCATCCCTAATCGTTTGGCTTCTTCCCGAAGTCCCATCTCTTTGGGTTGTTCTTTGCAAGTGTTGTAAAGGTGCTTGAGTGTTTGGAGCAAAATAGAAAGTTGAGCCCCGAAAACGCGATAGTCGTCTTCACTGATACTTTGCCAATCGTCGTAGATCATTTCGTACAGTTGGTCAAGTTCACGGTTGAGGCGTGCCAATTGCGAAACATGGTAGGTATTGGGCATGACAATTTCCAGCCGATGGCTGTAACTACGTTTGCTCAGTCTGACAACATTCTGGGTTATGGTATCCGTTTGGCACATGATTTTGCTGTTTTGATGCTGCAAAGTTACACTTTTTCAAACAAATGGGAGCCTCTGTATTTGAATTTGTTCTCTTTATTTTAATACAAACTGCATCGTGCTGCGACTGCTCTGCTTCACGAGGATGCTCTTTCCGGCAATGAAATCGCGTTCCAATCCTTCATGGTAATGCCTGATGGTGAATAGTTGCAAGCCTTCGTTGTACTTGATTTTGAATGAGTTGTGCAACAAATTCCTGAGTTGTGCAAGTCGCTGAGCGTCGCTGTCGAAGCAGAACGAAAGCATCAAGGCGGAGGTCTGAATCATGTTGGCGTGGATGCGCAATTCGTCACAGGCCTCAAAAATGACTTGCAAGTTGTGCACATTCATAAATGAATAGTCGCGGGGCGTAATACTGACCAAAGTCTGGTTGTCCTTGACGATGAAGGAAGGGATGCTCTCGTCGCTTTTCCGATGGTTTCCGTCAATGATGGAAGGCTCATGGTCGGGGTTCAGGAACGACTGTACCTTGAGTGTTATCCCTTTGTTTTGCAGCGGCTTAATGGTCTTAGGGTGGATAATGGTGGCGCCATAGAAAGCTAGTTCGATAGCCTCGGAGTAGGGGATATGCGGTAGCTGAACCGTGTCGGCAAAGCGTTTCGGGTCTGCGTTGAGCAGACCATCCACATCTTTCCAAATGGTGACCTCTTCGGCATCTAAGCAGTTGGCGAAGATGGCTGCGGTGAAGTCGGAACCTTCGCGTCCCAGGGTGACGCTATGTTTGCCGTCGGCTGTGCCGCCTATGAAACCTTGTGTCAGGCATACGATACCTCGAATATGCTCATCGTTCAATTTGCTGATTCTGAGCCTTGTCTCGTCCCAATCAGGGTTGGCGGCGCGGTAGTGGGTCTCGTCTTCGGCAATGACATATTGTCGGGCATCGAGCCAACGCGTGGGGATGTCACACTTGCTGAGGTATTCGTGGATGATGCTGGTGGAGATGAGTTCTCCGTAGCAGACGGTTTGGTCGTATTGGTAGTCGTA
>DAIOUZ010000038.1:0-3499 GCA_036759285.1 Candidatus Limiplasma sp.
GTTCACACCTTTGGTGACGTGCACATCTACAACAATCTCATCGAGCAGGTGAAGCTGCAACTCTCGCGCACCCCGCGGCCGTTACCCACAATGAAAATAAATCCCGAGGTCAAAGACATCTTTGGCTTCAAATTTGATGACTTCAAGCTTGAGAATTATGATCCTTGGCCTGCCATTAAAGGCGAGGTTTCGGTGTAAATCACAACGCTTTGCGTCATTGCGAGCGGAGCGCGGCAATCCAGAAAAAAGATGCTTGCTGCCTGGATTGCTTCGTTCCTCGCAATGACAAAAACGTCCAATTGAACAACTGACAACTAACAACTGACAACTAATATGACAATATCCATCATCGTCGCCATGGCTGCCAACCGCGCCATCGGCATCAACAACCAGCTCATCTGGCACAACAGCAACGACTTGAAGCACTTCAAGAAGGTGACCAGCGGCCATTGCGTCATCATGGGTCACAATACTTGGCTCTCGCTGCCTGGACAAAAGCCTTTGCCCAACCGCCGCAACATCATCATCTCCGACCGCTTGGACGAGGCTCCCGAAGGCTACGAACTGGCCACTTCCATCCCGCAAGCCATTGAGATGGTGCAAAACGAAGACGAAGTCTTCATCATGGGTGGCGGCAGCATCTACGAACAATTCCTGCCCAAGGCAGACAAACTGTACCTGACGCGCTTGGATAAAGAGTTTGAGGCTGACACCTATTTCCCTTACATCAACTTCGAGGAATGGGACCTTGTCGACCTTGAGGTAATCGACGACGACCCGCAGGTGGATTATTCCTATCGGTTTGAGGTTTGGGAGAGGAAAGTACAATAATTAGAATGAGGAATGTGGAATGCTGAATTGTGAATGAGAAATGAGGAATGCTGAATTGTGAATGATGAATTGGGTAATTCAGCATTCAACATTCAACATTCAGCATTCAATATAGTTTCTCGAAGTGCTGGTAATCTTTACTTCGGGCCCAATCGCCGCCCCAATAGAAACCGTGTTTCTTGAATAGACGATAGCACAAGTCACCTTTCACAATCTGATAAGGGGAAGCTATCGTTCTGTCCAAATACGCTTTGCTGTCCTCTGGCTTGACCACCAACAGGCCATTCGCTTTCATCTTATAATATGGATTGTATCTCGGATTGATGTCGATGGCCAGACCGAAGCTGTGCTTCGAAATGCCGCCACCTGCCGTATTGGCCCTTTGGTTAAAACATGAAGTATTATTGTCGCGCATCGAAGCCTCATCGTCGCCTCCGTAATCATCCACCAAGCGCATCTTTTCGATGGGATAACCCGCCTGAAACAACGCCTTGAAAATCGACATGAGGTCGTCAGCAATAGACTTGGCGCACACCAATTCACCAACGATGGCATTACCGTCGGCATCACAATGCAGCACCTGAAGATAGCGCAAATCATCCCAATCGACTTTAGAATTCGCCTTGAAAGAGCAGCCTTCCATCCTTGCCTTCACTGATACAGGAATTGGAGTGACGCTGAAAAAACGTTCATAGCCGTACACCTTCAGGTAAGGCTTTGGTACCACATCGCCCACATGATATCTCCCTTGAGCAAATGTGGGGCAAACCACCAGCAGCCAAAGCAAGCCTATGTATATCTTGAACTTCATCGGGGCGCAAAATTATAAAAAATAACGGTTGCCCCTGACGAGGCAACCGTTATTCATTCCCAGTTGGGAGTAAGTTTATCTGATGACAGTGACGGGCTTGCTAACCACACCATTGTCGGTGGTGATGCGCACCACATAGACACCAGTCTCAACATTGTTCAGGTTGATGTCGACCGATTCGCCTTGACAGCTCATCTCGTACACCTTCTGACCCATCGTGTTGAACACCGCCACATGGTTCAGACCTTGAGCTTCAACGGTGAAGCGGCTAGTCGTAGGATTCGGGAAGATGGACACGCTGCCACTTTCAAGTTCCTTGACACCATCCGATGAATACGGAGCATGCAGATAGAACTGATTCTGATCCCACTTGTAATTGGCCGGAGCAGAAGTGCAGTCGAGGTCACCATAGTAAGCATAGAGCTTGTAGTAATAGTCACCTTCCTGGATAGCCGAGTTGTCGGTATAGTTTGTGGCACTGGCACCCAGCAACTTAATTCTCTCGTATGTGCCGTCTTCACCAAACTTTCTGAACAGATAATAGCCTGAAAGACCATCATTCGGATCGGGTCTATCCCATTTCAGTTTAATCTTATAGCTAGCACCCGTGTACTCGAAGTCGATGTCTCTTGGAGCATAGCAGGCGCCTGAGCTAGCGCATGACTCGTTGGAATATCCGCCGTTTTCACCGCCGTCATAGAGGAAACTGACCACGTAGCAGTGACCGCCAATCGAAGCATTTTCGTCGACGAAGGAAGTGCCTTCAGGAATCAGACGATAGAGCAAACCGTCACGATACACTTGGTAGCCATAGCCCTCAGCATCGATAGGATCCCAAGAAACCTTGATATCGGTCGGGACATCTGCATCAACAACAGCAACAACATTCGTCGGAACACCAGCACCAGTGGAGTTGCCACAGCTGTTGTTGGTATCAAAGAAGATGCCTTCAGCGAGTTGCTCAGAGGTACCACTAAAAGTATAGACTGCATTGTTCTGAGAATCCTTAATGATGAAGCCCAGGTTGAAGCTGCCCGTTTGAGTAGGAGCCGACCAACCAAATGAGACATGGCCCAAAGGCATGTCAACAGGGAAAGTCTGAGTGCTTGAGTTCGTAGTGGTCACTTGCATGATATCAGTGCCAGCGGCATTATAGACATGAATCTTTCCGCCACGGAAGCCTTGGAATGAAGCTTGAGTGACATTAATCGTCCAACCGCAGGTGGGACCGAAGGAAATGTTGTTGACTGCAGCAACCTTTCCGTGAGTGCCGTTGAAAATCGCATAAACTTCATACTTGAAGGCATCGAAACGCGGAACGCTGTTGTCGGTGATGGTCATCGAAGCACCAGGAGTCACATTGTTTTCAGTGTAGATGATTTGGCCGTTGCGGCACACCACGATTTGGTCGATGATTGTCAGATTGTTGTTGTTCAAAGTCTTGTTGGGGTTGGTCCAAGTGACCGTTGCCGAAAGCTCGTTGTTGGCAGCAGGGGTCACGTTCAAGTTGGTAGGAGCCTGAGCTGTGTTGTTATAGACTTCGGCAGGAACGAAGTTGAAGATGGCGCCGTCGCTGGTGTTATAGTCGATGTTGTCGAAATCGAACCAGCCGTCACCGCTGCCACTCCAGCCCCAGTTGTAGTGGAACAGGTTGCCATCGTCGTAGCCGTCGCACACGAAGGCGTGACCGCCATCAGGGCTTTGACCAGAATAATAGAGCGGCCAACCCATATCGAACGACTCCTTCATCATCGAAGCCCAGTTGTCGTAGGTGTAGCTGTCTCTGCTTCTCAGCACAGCCTGGTTGGTGTAGCTAAAATACTGATAGATTCTCGAAGGAACATCCTGAGAAAAAGC
>DAIOUZ010000038.1:3509-5979 GCA_036759285.1 Candidatus Limiplasma sp.
AGTGCATGTCAACAGCGATACCGCAGTGATACATCAACAAGGCAATAGCCTCAATCTGCTCCTGAGGAGAGTTGTTGCTGATTTGATTGGGCATGTTTTCCCAGTCGTAGGTGGTCTCGCCGAAGTTGACGGTCAATGCACCGAAACCAGAGTTGTAGTTGGTGTGGCTACCCGTGCCTTTCAAAGGATAGTCCCAATACTTCATCACCTGGCTCATGGCAGTGGCAACGCAACCAGCATAAACACGGCCACCAGGGCCACCAGTGGCCTGAGGGCAGAAGTAATTGTATGGCGAACCTTGGTCCCACTTGGTCTGCACCAGATGAGTGGCAGCACGACCACCATTACGTGAAATCATAGAACCACTGTTCATCACGAGATTCCATTCAGCAGCGACCTGAGGCGTTGGTTCGCCCAACATTCTGTTGGTACGACCTGCAATCAGCTCATTCAGCATATAAGCTAATTCAGGGTTGATGTTCTGTGCATCGAAGCTGCCTTCATCGGAATAACCGACAATGGGACGGAAAAAGTCATCGGCCGAAACCATGACGAAACCGTTACTGCCGACATTGAACACATAGAAGCAGGCCTCGCCACGGGTAGAGGTGCCCGTGTAGACCAAGGTAAGGTCATCGCTCTGGCGTGACTGCTCAAAGTTGGCTTGGACAAACTGTTGTCCCACATACTTGGCCTGGCTCACACTGACAGGATTGGCCTGAACCATCCCGATGCCGAAAACCAAGGCAAGCAGACTCATTAAATACTTCTTCATTGTAGTTGAAATTAAATTAGATTCTGTTTTTAAAGGCGCAAATATAGTCATTTTCTCAAAACGAACCACTTCATCCACCATCAAATTGAAAAAAACTCTATTAATGGACGATTGATACGCGACGCGTCAACTGACCCATACCAGACTGGATCTTGACCATATATATACCTTCATTCCATTCCGACACGTTGATTTTCATCATATTACCATCAACATTTGCATCGTATACGAATTGGCCAAGCATGTTGTAAACCGTTACATGGGTCATACCTTCAGCCTCAATGCTGATGCTTTGGTCAGCAGGATTCGGATAGAGATGAGCGCTACTCGTTTCCATCTCAGCCACATCCGTGGGCGAATAATACACTTTCAGATAGAACAAATTGGGGTGATACTTAACGGAAGCGGGAGCAGAGGTGCAGTCGGTGGCACCATAATAGGCATAAAGACGATAGTAATAATCGCCCTCCTGATTGGCCGTATTGTCAGTGTAGTTTGTGGCCGAAGCACCAAGCAACTTGATTCTCTCGTAAGTGCCATCTTCACCCTGCTTGCGGAACAGATAATAACCCGAAAGTCCATCACTGGGTTCTGGTCTATCCCATAATAACTTGATCTTGTAATTGTTACCCACATACTCGAAATCAAAGTTGGTGGCACCCATGCAGTCGCCAGCCGAGGCCCAGGTCTCGTTGGACTGCTCTGTCTCACCACCGTTGCCAATGCCAGTAACGGTGTAGCAATGGCCTACCAAAATATTCTCGTCGACAAATGAGAATTGTGTGGGTTCATTCACCATGGCATAGAGCTGCTCATCGCGGTAGATATTGAAGCCATATTCCGGCAACACATCATCCATCTCCCATGTAAGGATGGCGTTTCCATCGACCACTTCTGCTTCCAGGCCAAAGGGTGCCATATAGGTCATATCATTGCCGCAATTATTGTTGGTGGCAAACAGCACACCTTCCTCAAGAGCATTCGTGTTGCCTGAATAGGTGTAAGCCGTATTGCCTTCGGAATCCTTTAGGATAATAGAGATGTTGTTGACATCATTTTGAGGTGCGGTCCATGCAAAACTGACGTTCCCCACAGGAACAGGGAAGTTAAACGTCATGGGAACCGAGTTGGTGATGGTCATGCGGCTGATTTCTTTTCCAGTACTGCTCAACAAGGAGAGGTAGCCCCCATTCCAGCCTTGGAAAGCGGTCGACTGCATGATGATTTTCCAATCGCAGGTCGGGCCAACCAGCACATTCTCGATGCGAGCCATAGCACCATGACGGCCCTCTGTGACGGCGTAAATTGCATAATCGAAAACATCGAAATACGGTATGGAAGCATCCACAATGCTCATCTCGGCACCTGGGATCACATTGTCTTCGGTATAGACCACTTGTCCGTTGCGCTCCACCACGATTTGGTCGATGGTGTCCAAAACGTCGTTAGTCATAGTGATGGCAGGATTCGTCCACGAGATGGTGGCCGTCAACGAGTTGTCGTTGGAAGGTTCAGCGACCACATTAGTAGGCATATTGGGTGTAGCGGAATATATTTCGGCAGGCACATAATTGTAGATGACACTCTCGCCATCGGTATAGCCGTGGTCATCGATATTGAACCAACCGTCGCTGCTACCGCCCCAACCCCAGTTGAAGTGCACCATGTCATTGTCGTTGTAACCGTCAAGTACAT
>DAIOUZ010000038.1:5989-11754 GCA_036759285.1 Candidatus Limiplasma sp.
CCACGATGCACCATGGGCCAATTCATGTCGATGGCATCGATAACCAGTTGCATATAACCCTCGTGGGTGTAATCCTCACGATAAAGGTTGGCCATTTGATTGGTATAGAAGAAATAGGCAGGCATGGTTTGGCATAACTTTCCTGTCACGGCACCGCTACTTGAAGGACGGTAATTCATGTCTACACTGACACCCACATGATAAATCAGCTGAGCCACGGCCTCAATTTGCTCAATCGGAGAACCAGAGGAAATGGAAACCGGCATGTTCTCCCAATCGTATGTGGCTTCACCGAAATTGACCGTCAATGGACCATATTCTGGATGGTCTTCAGGTGTGTAGGTATAGCTCCCTTGACCATGGAGCGGATGGTCCCAATATTTCATGAGCTGGGCGGCAGCCGTAGCCACGCAACCCGCATAGCAATGACCGCCAGGACCGCCTTCGCCTACAGGGCAGAAGTAGTTGTATGGATAATTCTGGTTCCATGTGGTCTGCACGAGGAACTCATCTTCTCGACCGCCGTGGCGCGAAACGAGGCGACCGCATTTTTCAAGCATAGCCCAGTCAGCGGCAACAGCGGCTTTGGCCGAAGAGGCCTGAGATGCCATCATTACACCTTGACGGACAACTTCCAGATAATCGGCCAAAGCGGGAGCCATGTCGTCAGGATTGAAGATGCCCTTGTCGGAATAACCGATGATGGGACGATAGTTGTCGTTGCCAGCAATGATGACGAAACCTGTTTCGCCGACATTATAAATATAGTAGCAGGCTTCTCCCCTATCGGAGAATGCCGTTTGAACCAAATTCAAGTCGGAACTTTGTCGGGTGAACTCAAAATTGGCCTTCACGAAAGACTGTCCCAAGCGTTTTGCGGTCTCTTGGTCAACCGGACGGGCTTGAAGCGTGACACATGTCAACGCCAATGCCAGCATAGTAAAGATGTGTTTTTTCATAGTGATAAAGCTTTCCTGTTTAAGCGGCAAATATAAAAAAAAAGGAAACATGCGCACATGTTTCCTTTTCGTTTTGAACAGTTTTTGAAAAACGCTCATCAATGCATCACGGCAAAACGCTTAGTGGCAGTGCCGTTGGCGGCCTTGATGCTGATGGTATAAATACCCGAAGCCAGGCCTGAAGTGGAAATAACCACACCGTCCTCGCTGCAACGTTGCATCATGACGACCTGACCCATGGTATTACAGATGGTCACCTGTTGCAGACCTTCAGCCTCAACGCTCATCAAGGCATTAGCGGGGTTGGGATACACCTTGAAGCCTTCGTCGCCGTCTTCGCTGACGGAAGTCACTTCAATGTAGACGTAGTCAAGGTCATCATCGACCCAAGCAGGGGTGGATTCGCAGTAGCTGCGATAGGCAGTCACCTTATAGTAATACGAGCCCGCATCGGTCACGTCGAAATACTCGCGTTCGGTCTTGTCGACCGTGGCAATCTCGGCATAATCGGTACCATCTTCACTGCGGTACACCTTGAAGGATTGCGGTTCGCCGTCATAGTTCCAGCTAAGCATAGTGCCAAAGCCTTCGTTGGTCCACATGTATTCGCCATTGAATCCCGTCGGAGGCAAGCAGCCACCGCAGTCGTTGTCGCCCGAATAGAGCGTGGCGGGAAGTTGGTTGGAGTTGCCCGTAAAGGTGTACACCGAGCTGTTAGCCGAATTCTTGATGTTGATAGTCATATTCTGGACAGCCGATGAAGGAGCCACCCAGGCAAAGGTAACGTTGCCTTCAGGCAAACGAACCAGCTGGCTGATAGGTGTAGCAGAAGTCATGGTGATTTCCTCGATCACGGTGTTGAACGCGTTCTTCACCTGAATTTTACCGCCGTTCCAACCTTGGAAGTTGGTGGTCTGACCAATCACTTTCCAAGTGCAGGTGGGACCATACTGATACGTGACATTAGCTCTACGGCCTTTGGTGTTATTGGACATGAAATAGAGGCTATACGTATAGCAATCGTAATCAGCCACATTGTCTTCAAAATGCATGACTTCGCCAGGAGTCACGTTGTTTTGGGTGAAAATCTGTTGTCCGTTACGCAGCAAAACCACTTGGTCGATGTTCGCCAAAGCATCACCGCTCATCGAGACCGTAGGATTGGTCCAGCTGACCACACCCGTCTTGGAATGGGCATTCATGGCCTCCACATCCAGGTCTTCTGCAGCAGGAATCAAGCCATCGTAAATATAATCGGGAATGAAATCAAAGATGGCTGCCTGGCCAATGTTGAAGCTGCCGTTCCAGCCGGTGTTAAGGGCATCGATGGCATAATAGTTGTTGAGCGAGCCGCTCCAGCCCCAGTTGAAATAGAACTTACGGTCAATCTCACGATAGCCGCAGCAGGAAAAGGCGTGGCCGCCGTCGGTATCACTGCCAGAATAATACAGCGGGAAGCCTTCTTCCAAACTGGCAATCAACATCTCTTCCCAATCGTACTTGGAGTAAAGGTCACGATCCAAACGTGTGGCATGGTCAGTGTAACGGAAATAGTTGGCAATCGCGGGAGGAACATCCTGAGAATAGGCACCCGAAGCGCTACCGCCATACATCATATCCACCGAAACACCGCAGTGGTACATCAACGTGGCAACGGCTTGGTAATTGGAATTATTGCAGGAGTTAGGCATATTGGCCCAGTCGTAGGTCGTAGCACCAAAATTGACCGTCTGCATAGGATAACCATCAGGCGTATAGCTGTGTTCGCCATTGCCTTGGATAGGCCAGTTCCAGTACTTCATCACCATCGACATGGCGGTTGCCACGCAGCCCGCGTAGGCATGACCTTGAGGGCCTCCATGACCCGTCGGGCAGTAAGCATTGTAAGGATAGTCCTGATTCCACAAGGTGGTCAGCAAAGGAGCAACATCACCACGGGTGCTACGGTTGTCGTTCTCGAAACCGTCTTGAGCCACGTGTCTCCATTCAGAGGCGACTTCCATCTCAGGTTCAAAGTTGTTTTCCTGGGCGTAGGCAATCTGACGCGCATAGAAACGCAGATAGTAGGCAAAGCCGTCAGGCATGTTGTTCGGGTCGACACTCTCCTCGTCGGAGAAAGACAGGATAGGACGTGCCACATCGTCAGCAGACACGAGGACAAAACCGTTGTCGAAATTGAAAACGTAAACGGCAGGGTTGCCACTTTCCGTCATCTCGGTATAGGCAAGTGTAAGTTCAGCAACTTGTCTGGCAGAATGGCTCTGCACATACTTCATACCCAACTGACGGGCGCGATCCACGTCGACAGGCGAAGCAATGAGTTGACCCACAAACATGGCCAACGTCAGCATTAAAACTAAAGTTTTTTTCATCGGTTTAATACGTATTAGATTATTGATTTTAAATTATTTACATTTTCACAACTCGTTGCATCATCGAGCCATTGGCGGTGCTCACCTTGATGAGATAGATGCCGTTTTGCAGTTGGCTCATGTCGAGGGTGGCTTGACCGTATTTGGCAGTCATTTGAATCAGGCACTGACCCACAAGGTCGAAGACACTGACAGTTGTCATGTTCTCTGCCTCAATGCTCAGTTGACCTGCGGTAGGATTGGGATAGAGTTTAACATTGGAAAGCTGGTTTTCACCCACCGAAACATTGCTGATACGGATAAAGTCGTCGCCATTGTCGGCCAAAGCAAACTCGGATTCACATTCGGGATAAACGGCCTTCACCTTATATGAACGATCAATGGCAACTTCTTCTGACGGAACCTCATCGACATATTTCGTTTCTGTCACATCGGCGATTTCGGTTATGGCATCGTTCATCAAATGGTCAATCACCGTAACAGTATAGCTATCAGGCGTACGATCTTCCGGGGCAGTCCATTCAATGGAAGGCCATGCGGTGCCCTGTTTCAGTCCAATCGGTGCCGAACAAGGCAACACAGGCGGTTCGGGAACATCGGGCATGGTGACGCAAGCCTCATTGGATGGAGCTTCAAAGTCGGCACCGTGCGCAATGATTTGATAACAATAGGTCTCACCCAGTTCAAGGTCTTCATCTACAAAAGCAGTCTCATTCACTTCTGCAATTTTCACACCGTTACGCATGATTTCGTATGACGTGACTTCGAAAGCTGGCTTCCAGCGCAAATTGACATGATACGTCTCCTCGTTTTCCACCAACTCAGCCTGAAGGTCTTTGGCAGTATTGCTCCAATCAACTCCGATAAAGAACTTCTCTTTATCGAAGAGGTCGTTGGCATAGGCCGAGTTACAGTCAGTTTCACGGTAATAGGCAGTCACCACATACTGATACGGTGTTCCAGGAGTAACGCTGGTATCCTTGCAATTGGTCGCATTGGGGCCTACATTCTTGATACGTTTGTAAGGAGTATCATCAGTTTTGCGGTAGACGACATAACCGGTCACATTTTCGTTTTCGGTCGGCGACCAGAAAAGCTGGATTTTATTTCCATTGAAAAAATCGAAATACAAATCTTGCGGTGGCTCACAACCCGTGCCCGAAGTGACGCAGTATTCATTGGAATTGGCAGTCTCACCACCCGTGCAAAGGGCAGTGACATAATAGCAGTGACCGCCTATGTTCGTGTTTTCGTCCACGTAGGTCAAGTCGTGCGCCATGTTGAACAGGAAGCCGTCGCGATAGATGCAGTAGCCAAACTCAGGCGTGTAGTCCGATTCCCATGTGAGGATGACATTCAAATCGTTGTCAGGGTCGACGGTGGCTTTCAAGTTGGTGGGGGTCTCACAAGGATTCTCATTGCCACAGCTGTTGTTCAAGGTACGCAGCAGGCCGGCTTCCAAGCCCGATGAGGGGCCTTCATATTGGTAAACAATTTCGTTTTCCGCATCTCTAACCTTAAAGGAAATGCTGGTGATGGCAGAATTGGGTTCTACCCAATAGAGGTTGTTGTTACCCAAGGCCATCTGGAAGGTTTGCATCTGTGCGCTGGAAGTAGTGGTTGTCAGGAAGTCGATGTAGGAACCAGCCGCATTCTGCACAGTGATGCCGCCGCCGTCCCAGCCCTGCATACTGGTGGAGGTCATGATGACTTTCCAATCGCAGTAGGGTCCAAAGACTGCCTTGGTGGAAGTGGTACGGCCGTAATTGTCGCCCTGAACGGCCAAGATGGTATATTCAAACTGGTCGAAGAAAGGCACCTCGTCGTCGTAGGTCATTGTGGCACCAGGCACGACGTCGGTGATTTCTTGAACGACGATGCTGTTGCGCTTCACAATGATTTTGTCGAGCGAGGTCAAAGGCTCGCCTGTCATCGTTTCAGAAGGATTGGTCCACGTGAGGTGGCCGATACGCGACACGTCGTTGTCGACGCTCACGCTCAGGTTTTCGGGTGCCTTCGGCATGGCGTCATAGACATAGTTCGGGATGAAATCGTAGACAATGGCCTGACTACCCGAATAGTCGAAATGCTCGCCGTCGATAAGGAAGTAGCCGTTGGCCGAGCCACCCCAACCCCAGTTGAAATGGAAGAGGTCGTCATTGTCGTATCCGTCGCAAACGAAGGCATGTCCGCCCTCGCTGCTTTGGCCAGAATAGTACAAAGGGATCTGTTGGTCGATGTTCGACTTCAACAATGCAATCCATTCATCATAGGTGTGGCCAGCCTTGGAAATATGCTTAGCCTGATCGGAATAAGAGAAATAGGTGTTGATAGCAATCGGGACATCATCCGAGAAAGCACCACTGCCATCAGGTGCATACATCATATTGACCGACACACCGCAGTGGTACATCAAAGTGGCGACGGCCACTTT
>DAIOUZ010000038.1:11764-15146 GCA_036759285.1 Candidatus Limiplasma sp.
CTTTTTGTTCCTGAGTTGCACTTGAGTTATAGGATTCAATCATGTTATCCCAATCATAAGTGGTGGCGCCGAAATTGGCATACTGTTCACCATATCCCATGGCCATATAGCTGTGCTCGCCTGTGCCCGTAATAGGCCATTCCCAATACTTCATCAGTTGGGACATGGCAGTAGCCACACAACCCGTCGGGCAACCACCTGGGGCATACATATTGTAAGGCGACCCCTGATCCCACTTCAACTGTACCAAAGGTCCGACTACAGGGTAGTTCCTGTCAGGATGCATGACACCGTATGCATCAAGGTTCTTCCAACGACAAAGGATGTCGCTCGGAACAGGACTACCTTGTTGCACCGTGGTCTCAATGCCACGCGAAATCTCGCCCAGCATGAAACGCAAGCCGTCGGGAGCGGTTTCATAGTCAAAATTGCCTCGGTCGGAATAGCCAAGGATGGGCGACGAGCAATCGTCGGCTGCCACGATGACGAAGCCACCGTCAAAATTGAAAACGTAGGCCGTGGCCGTACCACTTTCAGCGCGGTAGGTGTAAGCCAAATCGAGTTCATTCACCGCGTTTTTTGCAAACATGGCCTTATGCTGGACAAAACTCAGTCCCAAACGTTGGGCTGTAGCGACATCAACAGGCTTGGCTTGCAATGCCGTGATACCCAGCAATAAAGTGATGATAACAAGTAGATTTCTTCTCATAGTTTATGATTTTAGCGTTTTACTTTCGTTTAAAGCGGCAAATATACACATTTTCAGGTTTTCTGCTCTTTTTTCTTTGCCGCAGGGAACAAAATATTGTTCAAAATAAGGCGATAGCCCGGCGAATTGGGGTGCATATCGAGCTCCGTGGGCGGATCCCCGACGATGTGTTGGTAGTCCTCCGGGTCGTGACCGCCAAGGAAGGTCCAAAAGCCGTTGCCGAAGTTGCCATGGATGTAACGGTCCTCGTTCAAGGCGCCATTGTCGCCCAAAACAACCACAGAAGGCTTCACATAATTCTTGTTGAAGGCCGTGGTCTGGCCCATGAAGCCTTTCACCAAACGTTCGTGACATTGGGTAAGCATCGTCGGGACAGGGTCCCACTTGGCCGAGAAGTCGAAAAGCAAAAAGTAGTCGTTCTGCTCGTTCACCAAGCGCGAACGTCCTTGCGTTACATCAATGTTGGAAATTTCATATTCCTGCGGGTTGACCGACACCGAGAAGTCGGTGAAGGCAAAACAGTTGTCATAATTGAGGCGTTGCGGGTCGCCACTGCGAATGGGGTCGCCGTCGAACATATATTCGCAGATGTCGAGACCATCGGCGGCAAGAGCCACGTCGAAACTGTCGGGCGCCGAGCACATCGAGAACATATAGCCGCCGCCTGCCACAAACTCACGGATTTTCTTCACCACCGCCAATTTGAGTTGCGAAACTTTGGAGAAGCCCCACCGCTGTGCCGTAGCCTCTTGCATCCGCACATCCTCTTGATACCAAGGGTAGTTGCGGTAGCGAGCCCAGAACTTGCCATACTGTCCCGTGAAGTCCTCATGGTGCAGGTGGAGCCAGTCGTAGGTGGGCAGCACACCTTGCAGCACCTCGTCGTCGTAAACCACGTCGTAAGGGATTTCGGCATAGGTCAACACAAGGGTAACGGCATCGTCCCATGGCAGGTTGTTTTTGGGTGCATACACTGCCACACGGGGCACCTTTTGCAGTTTCATCTCGTCCATGTTTACGCCTGGGTCGGCGATTTCGGCCAAAATGGCGTCGGCTTGTGCGTCGGCGATGACGTTGTACGACACGTTGCGCATCTTGCATTCACGTTCAAACATCTCGTGGTAAGGAATCAGGTAACTCCCTCCCCTATAGTTCAGCAGCCAGCTGATCTCCACCTCACGTTGCAGCACCCAATACGCCACTCCGTACGCTTTCAGATGGTTCGTCTGGGTGTTGTCCATGGGGATGAGGAGGTAGGCGGCGTGTGTAGGGAACGCTAATGCCAACAAAACCAATATGATAAGCAGTTTTCGCATTGTCTAAAGAATAAAACTTGCAAAAATAGCAATTTTTCCGTTTTGTTGTTCAAACGGCTTTAAAACTTTGACTAAAAAGCCAACTCCATCCCGACCTCCAGCGCGTCGCCAAACGCATGGAAGCAGGATGGGGCGGCTTCAAATAGTTACTCCTTAATCCACTTCCCCGTTTCCACTTCGGTCACTAAGCCTGTCGAAGTGCCGACGGCCACTTTCCAAATATATGCCCCCGAAGGCCACCCTTCTGCATTAATCGAAGTAGTGCTTCCCGTAATCTCTTGATTGTAAATTAGTTTTCCAGCCAAATCATAGATTTCTATGTAAGCATTCCGCAAAGCCGTGCAGATGTTAAGCGTGTTATTGCCAGGATTGGGCCATATCGTCAAGACAGTTCCCTTTGTTTCGTCCAATCCTTCAGTGCTGATGAAATGTGCTGTAATCTGTCCGCCTCTCGCAACCATGTGGGCATATTCAGAATCTGTTGAAATGGTGTCACCGTCTTGGTTGGTCCAGCCGACAAACTGGTAGTTCTCATTTGCCGTGGCCGTCAGATGAGCTCTTTCACCGAAAAGGTATGTCCCTGAACCGTTTGCCATGCCACCATCACTTGGTTCTGCAACAACATCAAGTTCAAAAGGCGTGTAAACTGACTCACGGCTGACGAACATCTTTCCAAAGAAGACAGAGCCATTATACTCGTATGATAACATATAGCCATCGGGCAATATGGATAGGCCTGTCTGAATATAATCCATGCCGGAACTGATGTTTTCGAAATTATAGCCACCGTCATTAGAACGATACAATCCTTGAAAGTCGATATGGGCAATGTAAACATTGTCATTGTCGTCAATTACAATGGAATTGACACGAAAATCACCATTCAACATTTCCCAAGTCTCCCCATTATCCTCTGTCCTGAACACGCCGACATCTTCATCGTTATTATATCCATCACATCCTGCATATACAGTTCCGCCAGGACTTTTTGCGAAAGAAATCAAATAGTTCTCATCCAAACCAACCGGCTCCCAAGAAAGCCCATGGTCAATTGAACGGATAACACCTATATGATAATCGCTAGAATTAGTCAAACATGCGAACAGGGTTCCATCGTCAAGTTCAACAAAACCATTAACGACGGTCACTCCTTCATGGGGATTGTCCCACGAAATCCACCAAGTATCACCACCGTCAACCGAGATACAGATACCTCGATTATCGCCTACATATAGTGTGCCGTCAGATGCTTTGATAAATGCCCAAGGAGCCGAAAATGTAGAATGATGCAACATATTCCATGTGTTCCCATCCCATTTGTACAAAGGAGATGTAGAAGGAGGTATAGGTGCTACAG
>DAIOUZ010000038.1:15156-20337 GCA_036759285.1 Candidatus Limiplasma sp.
CAGAAAGATACAGAAAATAAACAGATTGGTTTTCAAACCCAACGCACTGCCATGTATGGCAACTATCAGTACTGCGATAGACGCCGTGCATAGATGCCACATAAACAGTGTCGATACTACGTCCGACAGGATGATGAAACCATTCACCGTTAGTATTTACCTCAATCCAGAAATCATCTGCCGACTGGGCTATCATTTTCACCCCTCCCATCAGCAGGAGCACAAGCAGGGCACAAATTCTAATGTTTTTCATCATTCTATGTTTTATTTGGATGATGCAAAACTACTACTTTTTTATCCATTTCCCACATTCAGCCTCTTTGCTATCGGCGATAACTTTCCAAACATATACCCCCGAAGGCCAGCCTTCAGCATTTATCGAAGTGACATTTTCCGTAATCTCTTGATTGTAAATTAGTTTTCCAGCCAAATCATAGATTTCTGCGTGAGCATTCTGCAAAGCCGTCCTGATGTTCAGCACATCTTTTCCAGGATTGGGATAGGCGATGGCCACTTTCAGGCCGTTGTCGTGCGCCTCCTCGACACCAACAAAGGCCTCGGCGGGGAATTTGGTGATGGTGGTCCATTGCTGCTGTGGATTATCTATGTTTTTCGATTGAGTCGTTAGAAGAACACCACCATCCTTTGTGGTAGTGATACTCTCCGCCCAGCAAAACAGACGGTCTGAACCATCACCGTAATAAACAGTAGATATGTTTTCAAAGTTTTCATCAAGCCGTTCTATCACAACCCACGAATCGTTGAATAATGATAATCCACAAGACATGGAATAACAGAACAATAGTGAATGGTCGTCAGAAGCATCTACCGCTCTGCTGAGTGCCACGAAATCCCAATCTCCTGTTCCTCGTTCAATTTGGCGAATGATGGGCGCATTGCTGCCTTCACCTTCAATATCATCATCAAACTCATATAAACGGCAATTCTCGTATGTTTGGTCATAATTGGTTCTGGTTTGCGTGGCCACGTATGTTGTGTTGTGCCCACAGCGCTTTATGGCCATGTTATCAAAATAGTTGTCTTCCCATTCATGCCCATCTGGTTGCCGGAAAGCCATGTGTTTTATGACATTGAAATCCTTGTCCAAATAAAAGATGGTGCCGTCGTCGTATGCTCTTTCGTTGCCGTCAGAAAAGCCAAAATAGTACGGGGGCATGGGATTGTAATAGATATAGCCGAAATCAGTTGGCATGAGTTGTTCACGCCTCAGTTTTTCTTGCCACGGACTGCCTGAAGTCGTCATTTGATAACCGACATTTGACAGCAATTCGCCTTCAAAGTTCATCCTGAAAAAGAACAGGGAATCGTATCCTTGCAGCGGCTGGTGGCCAAAGCTGACATTCTTGGTGTAAGCACCCACAATGTTGTCCTCATCGACAATCGCCGAATGGATGAATATGTTTCCGCTATAATAACAGCACCACCATGCCCATCCCTGATAATCTCTGGCCTCATAATTGTCAATAGGATAGCTGTACTCATTCTGTAATTGGTCATTGAGTTTATACAGCCCAAGGATGACATCTTCAGGAGGATTGTCATAGTTCTGATAATAGTTGAAATAGGCCGTGTCATGGTCGGGGCTGTACGACATCAGCGCAAACACCTCACCATCATTATTCTCAAACACATACGGATAATAGGACGCGCCCCAATAGCCAGGCTTGAAGAAATCGTTCTGCGCCAACAATTCGCCATCAGGCGACAAGGTAATCATTGCAGGATGCGGCGGGTAAAAGTTGCCATTCCCCATCCCGCTTTGGAAACAACGAGCCGAACAAACCATGATGTTGCCGTTCGACATCTCGTATGCGCAATATTGATGCGTCATTTCGGGGTTTGAATAAACATTATACTCAACGGAGTACTCCCATTCCTGGGCAAAAACGTTGCTCCCGAAAAGCACCGCAAAAGCAATAGCAGCAATAAATTTGAGTTTTGTTTTCATAATATCATTGTTTTATCCACTTTCCACTTTCAGCTTCTTTGCCATTGGCCACCACTTTCCAAAGATATGCCCCCGAAGGCCACTTTTCAGCATTTATCGAAGTGACATTTTCCGTAATCTCTTGATTATAAACCAGTTTTCCAGCCAAATCATAGATTTCTACCTGAGCATTCTGCAAAGCCGTCCTGATGTTCAGCACATCTTTGCCTGGATTGGGATAGGCGATGGCAACCTTCAAGCCGTTGTCGTGGGCTTCATCAAGGTCGTTTGGCTCGATATGAATGACAGTATTTACACGGCCTGCAAAAACAATCTGTCCTTGATGGTTCTGCCGATAGATGTCGCACGACAAAGGGAAATCTCCATCCTGTTCATAACCGTGTTGCATCAAAGAGTTTGTTTCGATGGCCGTATGGCCGTCGCCGAAGTCCCAATGCGCTTCACTGATGTCGTAATTGGTCTGTAGTTTTAGATTCAGTGTTTCTTCAATAGCGGCATCGAATCCCTCGGGGTGTTCCAATTCCGAGACATCATTCACTATCAGTTCAGAGGTCAAAGCCATCGAGCCTGGCAAAAAGGAATAGCCTTCATAGACGCCGTGTCCATACACATGCGAAACGAAGCCTCCAGCATTGTTTGACAATCGGTGTACCCCATTCGCGAGTTGGATTCTTGCGTAGGAATACGCCGTATTGCCCGGCACCAAATCGAATTGCGTTGCAATACTAGTGGTATCTAACATCATGCCCGAAACATGATTGGTCTCGCAAACAATGTTGGCGAAATGCGTATGTGAATAATAAGTGTTGAACGTGCAGAAGGAGGCACTCTCCATCTGCTGTTCCACAGGCTGGATGATAACCATGGCTGGGTCACCAACCGACCACGGGTCACCGCAACCCAAAAAATACAAACCGACCATAGCAGGTGCTGAGTTCTCTATAAACAAAGCCGGCTCGTTTTCCGTGATGGCAAGATCAAAGGGTTGGTTTGTGTTGATGGTACCTATCAATGTTCCATTTTTCCAGATTTTGCAATGGTCCTTCAACGTCGTCACTCGAACCCAATCGGTCTCGCGCTGGCAGGTTTGTGTCACCACAAAACGCCTCCCCAAGGCTGTAACAGGCATCATTTGCTCTTGAGCATGGTCGAGATAACTGACGGAAACACTGGGGACAGCCACACTGCGACTTCCCGCAAAAACAGCGATTCTTTGTTTCTTGTTTCGCACCGAGACTCGGCTTCCATTGAAATTCTGATAGAAGGAAGATTGCAACTGATAGCATTGTCCTGCTTGCAAAGTCACCGAAAAAGGCTCGTTGGCATAATGCCCGTACTTGGTGTCGCAACCGAGCAAAAAATCAACGGTGGTGTTGTCTGCCACCGCAATGACAGATAGCACCGCCCGTTCTCCTTCTTGGTCGCCTCCTGCGTTGAATGTCTGCACCAAATAATCGCTTCCCAACGAGGAAACGGGGAAGGCACAAGAAACATCGAACGAGCCTCTCCTGTAGTCGGCAATGAACACCGAAATAGAGTCTGAGGCCTCGACACGAAGCGCCGTTTCAAGGATGCAGTCCGAGCTGTCTTGCGCGTATGCTTGTTCCAATGGAATGCTGATGATTGTGGCCTGCCCTTCCGCAACTTCAAACGGCTCCGTCCAGCCCGTGAAAGGGTTAGTCACCGTTCCCGAGCAAGGTCTTTCGCCCGTGATTCTGAGATTGGGTTCCATCGGCGACTGCGAGTGTTCCTCATCACCATTCGGTAAGATAGTCACCCAGAAATCAGTGCCCACCGTACTTTGGGCAACAATGCGTGTTGCTCCTAACAAAAGGAGAAACAAAAGTCGGAATTTGTTTTTCATAGTGTTTCTACTCTTTAATCCACTTCCCCGTTTCTGCAAGGGTCGATGAGCCTGCCGAAACGCCTACATACACCTTCCAAATATACGCCCCCGAAGGCCAGCCTTCAGCATTTATTGAAGTGACATTATCCGTAATCTCTTGATTGTAAATTAGTTTTCCAGCCAAATCATAGATTTCCACGTGAGCATTCTGCAAAGCTGTGCGGATATTGAGTGTGTTATGGCCGGGGTTGGGATAAACCTCCAATGCATTGTAGGAAAGCGGCTTCTCAATGCCCCAAGTGTCGGTCACATAGGCGCGAATCATGAATTGGAGCGTTGAAAAATAATTACCGGCATCACCCATGTCCATCCACTTGTTTTCCTCGAATTGCACCCATCTCGCATTGGGGTCGGCCAGACCTATGTTTTCAGAACAAGCGGCCGAATAGGTCTCGGTCACGGCAAGTTCAGAGAAGACAATCCACAAGTATTGCGTGGTATCGATTTCGACAGGAGCCTCCAACTCAATCTCATGGAACCACCACTCGCATAATGGCGTCACTATTTGCTCGTACATCAATGTGCGAGGCATGTAGTCTTCACCGTAATATACGCTCAGACGCAAGTCGCCCGTGTTCCAGTCGTTCTCAAACAAGGCCACTTTGGTCAAAGCATGGCCTTCAAACGATTGAAGACTGGAGGCAGGAAATGCCACCGCCCATGAAAAGGGGATGTTCTCGGGCATATAGGCAACGTTGGTGTAATAGTTGCCGTTGTCATAATAAAGCCATTCGCTGTATTCGGGATCAAAGTCCTGCAAATGGGTTACGGCCTTTCCACTTTTAGCGGCAAACAAGTCCGTGGAGTAGCCAATTGTGTCTTGTGCTTGCATGGTCATGTTTCCCGCCATCAGCAGGAGCGCAAGCAACATGGATAATCTGTTTGTGTTCATTTCGTATTGTATTTGTATTGTTTATTGCACAATGAATTTCACCGTCGCACCATCAAGGGTAAGGAGATACATGCCAGGAGGCAGGGCCGAAACATCCAAGGGCTGGTTGTCACCCATAATCTGGCCTGATTGCAGGGTTTGGCCCATGAGGTTGGTGATGCGGTATTCTGTTGCCGCTGGTAGAGACATGCCATGGCGCGTCTCTACAAAGAAGATGCCATTGGTCGGGTTGGGATAGATATTGAATTGGTTTTCAGCGGTTTCCTTCACGTCGTCAGGATCCCTGAGACCTATCACAGGGAAGCCTCCGTTCACATTGTCCTCGTCTTCCACCCACACGCATTCGCCCATCGCGCCCAGATTCAAGGCTTCGAGCAGATCGGTGGTGCCGTATTGTGCTTCATCGAGCGTCCA
>DAIOUZ010000039.1:0-9216 GCA_036759285.1 Candidatus Limiplasma sp.
ATGGGATCGTGGCGCTGATCATAGGATTGGATAGAGCCATCAGGCATGAAGAGCGTCATACGGATGGTCTTCTTGGATGACAAGCCACTGTGGAAAATCAGGTTTTCTGGATAGTCGGGCATGTCGATTTGGACATCTTCGCTGTAGAGCAGCACATAGCCATGGGCAGGAGCCACAATGGTAGCATCGGCAGTCCAAGTGGCACCAGCAACATAGTCATCCTTCATGATATACATGCCTTCCAATGACAAATCCATGTCACCCTTATTGTAAATCTCGATGAACTTATCGGTACCATTCAGTTCGTTAAGGACGATGTTGGTGTAGTCGGGCTCATCCGGGGTCGGAGGTTCGGGAGTGTCACCGCCTTCGAGGCCGAGGAGGGCCACCGTACCGTCAACATTCACTGCACCAGGAGTGGCATCGGCATAGTACCATTTGCCATCAGCGTTGCGGCTGTAAGAACCGGGAGCAGGGATGTAGGCCGGGTCGTTGGCATCGATGTTGGTCAAGTTGAAGTCGTCGATGGAAACACCAGCAGGCGTGAAGAGCTGGATGCGGACATTCTTCTTCGCGGAAAGACCGCTGTGGAAGATCAGCGCCTCGGCATACTCCGGATGGTCGGCCACGACATCTTCGCTATAGAGCAACAGATAACCACCAGCTTCGATTTTCACCGTGTTGTCGGCCAGCCAGTTTTGTGTACCATCTTTCTCAATGTAAACACCATTCAAATTGATGGGGTCAGCACCTGTATTGTAGATTTCAATGAACTTATCGTTGCCGTTGAGCTCGTTGAGACGGAGCACTGTGTAGTCGACAGCAACAGCACCTACTTCATATTCCATTTCGGGAGAAGCAGCCGTAGCCTCGCCATTCATGGCCTCGATGTGGAATTTGACCTTCGTTCCATCAGGTAAAGCAGGAATGACAGCCGAGTAAATGTCTTCACCATCAGCAGTCATAGTCAATTCATTAACTTTGCTTGCATCATCGGTCATATACACCAACTTTGCCGTAAAATCCCTGAAACTAGTGATAGTAGCCGACACTGTGACATCATCTTCAGCTTGGACAGCCGTAGGAGCGTAAGAAACATTGGAGATGTTGATGCCCGGATATTGCTTATCCTTGACACAGGAGGCAAGACCCATCAAAAGGGCCAATGCCACAAACATTATCTTTTTCATATTATGTTCAATTTTAAAAGGTTAGACAATTGATTGGATTAGAAAGCGACCTGGAAACGAGCCAGCAGCATGTGGTAGTTCACACCACCTTTGCCATCAGCGGCAGCGACTTGGGTGTAGTCCTTGGTCGGGTTGCCAGCGGCATCGAGACCGACATAGAGTTTGCCCTTGCCGTTAGCATAACGGTCGTTGTTGACATATTGGTAGTTAAGGGCGATCTTCACGTTCTTGGCGAAGTAGAAGTTGAGGGCTGCGCCATAAAGCTCGGCTGAACCGCCATAGATGGCTTTGTCGGCAGGACGGTCAGCGTAGTCGTTCATGTCGAGGAACTCATATTTGAGCGCCAGTTCGATGTCGCCCCAGCTGCGGCCAGTGCGGACGCGGTTGAACTTGGCACCATCGGAGTCGTAGCTCTGCTTACCGCCGAGGAGGAGGCAGGCACCTTCCACATACCAACCTTGGAAATGATAAGGTTTCACTAAGCCATAATCCTCCATCATATAAGTCCAATCCGAAACCCAGGCACCTTCGAGGCGCAAGCCGTTGACGTGACCAGCGAGTTCGGCGGTAGCGATCAGATTGTGGTCGGTGTTCTTGATATCATCGGTGTCGATGTACTTCTTACGGCTGATGTTGGTGGTATTACGGCAGCTGAAACGGGTAGCGTTATAAACGCCCAATTCATCGGAAGTCTTGGGGGAGTCATACATGACGGCACCACCAACATGGATACCATAGTCGGCCTCGTTGATGGGACGCACCACAATCTTACCGACATAGGAAAGGCCCTCATCCATGCCATAGTCCTTATTGTTAGTCTCCACATAGTCACGGGTCTCTTGGCCTTCAATCTCCTGGAAGAGCACGCTGGCACTACCGAAGAAATACTTGTTGGTATATTTGGCAAAGACACCAAGGTGACGGCTGGGCGCGAAGGCATTAATCACCATCGGACGTTCCATGAACATAAGGTAACGTGACGAAGTGTTGCGTGACATAGTGAAGTCTGGCTTCATGCTACCGACAGTGAACTGCCAATTCTTCAAACCATTGTAGCGAACCACAGCGTCTTTCAGTTCGAAGGAACCGTTGGCCAGTTCCATGTCGACTTCACCATACCAATCGGGAGTGATTTGCGCTTTGACAGCAAAACGCGCGCGGCGGATGCTGGCACCAGAGCCAATCGGGTCGGCCCAGAGCTGCTGACCAAAATAGTGACCGAAATCGACCTGCACCCTGGAATCGAGCCAGAGTTTGTAGTCTTTTTCCTTGGATTCGAACACCAAGATACCGTCACGGCTCGAAGCCTCCAACGTCTTGACGTCCACTGTGTTGCCATACTGGTCGACAGCTTTTCCCTTGTCGGCGTTCTGTGCGAAGGCCATTGAACCCAATACGAGGGCGGCCAACATTAATACAGTCTTTTTCATAGTGAATTGAATTTAGTGAATAATTTTGTTGAGGTTTTTGTCATTCTACAAAACGCAAAGGTAGAAAAAATGTGAATTGCAAGTAAAAATTTGGACAATCTCGCTAATTTATGAAAAGATATTATTGCGTGCTTTGACAAAAACATCAAATTAAATCTCTATTTTTGCACCCAATTAACGGAGGACAAAAAATGAAAATCGCAGTGGTGGGAGCCACCGGACTGGTCGGCTCGAAGATGCTTCAAGTGCTTGATGAACAGAAAGTTCAGATAGATGAATTGATTGTGGCGGCCTCGGAACGCTCCGTGGGCAAAGAGATCGTTTTCCAAGGCAAAACGCATAAAGTGATAAGCGTAGATGATGCCATTGCGGCTCGTCCCGACATCGCCATCTTCTCGGCAGGCGGTGCGGCTTCAAAGCAATATGCCCCGCGTTTTGCTGCCAACGGCACCTTCGTCATCGACAACAGCTCGGCCTGGCGCATGGAGAAAGACGTGCCTTTGGTCGTCCCTGAGATCAATGCTGACACGATTACACCTGAGACCCACATCATCGCTAACCCCAACTGTTCCACCATCCAGATGGTGATGGCCTTGGCGCCTATTCATAAGGCATACGGCATCAAGCGTTTGGTCATCAGTACCTACCAAAGTGTGAGCGGCAGCGGACTGAAGGGGATTAACCAATTGAACTACGAGGAAAATTCGGCCCTTCGACAGGCTCAGGGACCTTTGACAAAACCCGCCTATCCGCATCAGATCTATCGTAATGTCCTCCCTCACGGCGGCGATTTCTGCGACAATGACTATACAACCGAAGAAGAAAAACTGGTGAACGAGACCCGCAAGATTCTCCGCGACCCCAATATCGCCATCACTGCAACGGTGTGCCGTGTACCCGTCACAGGTGGACATAGCGAGGCCGTCAACGTGGAAACTGAGAAGCCCTTTGAAATCGAGGATGTCCGCAGATTAATGGCTGCCATGCCCGGCGTGGTGGTGCAGGACGACCCTGCCAACAACCTCTACCCTATGGCCATCTCTGCTTATGACAAGGACGAGGTCTTCGTGGGCCGCATCCGCCGCGACTACAGCATCCCCAACGGCATGAATCTCTGGATTGTGAGCGACAACATCCGCAAGGGTGCCGCCACCAATGCTGTGCAAATAGCAAAATACCTAATAGAAACAAAACTAGTTAATGCAGAATGAGGAATGCTGAATGCTGAATGAAACCGGAACGACATTCAGCATTCATCATTCAACATTCATCATATATCAATGAAAGTCTTTAGAAATATCATAGAAACTCGCAACATTCCCCATGCCGTGGTCACCATCGGTACTTTCGATGGTGTGCACCTGGGGCACCAGGCTATTTTCAACAAGATGAAAGCTTTGGCGCAAAGCATTGGAGGACAAACCATTGTGGTCACTTTTGAACCTCACCCCCGTCAGGTCCTCAACATCGACAGCTCTAACCTGCGTTTTTTGTGTACTCCCGAGGAAAAGCTCAAGAAATTTGAGGAATTCGGCATCGACAATGTGCTGATTATCAATTTTACCAAGGAGTTTTCGCGTACACCTTCTGAGGTGTTCATCAAGGACTATATCATCGACAACATCCATCCCTCCTATATCGTGGTGGGCTACGACCATCATTTCGGCAAGAATCGCATGGGCGACTTCAGCCTCCTCTCGGACTTGATGAAAAAATACAATTTCAAGGTGGAACGCATTGCCGCACAGGATGTTGAGAACATCGCCATCAGCTCTACGAAGATACGTCATGCCTTAGCTGTTGGCAATGTAAAAAGCGCCAACCGACTTTTGGGCTATACCTATTCTGTTACTGCCGAAGTCGTGGTGGGCAACAAAATTGGGCGCACTTTGGGCTTCCCCACCGCCAACCTTGAGTTGCCGAGGGAATACATGCTCATTGGTAACCGCGGTGTGTATGCCTGCTTGGTCGACTACGAAGGCAAGACCTACAAAGCCATGGCCAATATCGGACATCGGCCTACCATCGGCGACCGAACGGAAAACAACCCTCTCATCGAGGTCAACCTTTTCGATTTCGATGGCAACCTCTACGGCAAACAAATCCATGTGCGCTTCATCGACCGCATCCGCGACGAGGAGAAATTTGACGGTCTTGAGACCTTGAAAGCCCAGTTGGAACAAGACCGAAATAACGCTTATAAATTACTAGAAAACATAAAGTTATAATATAATCACAAAACATACAAAACCCACAAAACCACATTTTAAGTTGGGCGGCATCCAACTGGGTTGCCACCGGAAAGCGGGCCAGTTGGCCGCTTTCCACTACCAAGAAAAAAAGTTTTGACAGTTTTGTCGGTTTTGTGACAAAAAAGATGAAGATATTACTTTTGGTCATCGGCAAGACGGATGAAGACTACCTCATCACCGGCATCAAGAAATATGTGGGCCGTATCGGGCATTATGCCTCATTCGAGATGAAAGAAATCCCCGACCCGCGCAACCGCAAGACCCTCAGCGAAGACCAACAAAAGAAAGCCGAAAGTTTTCTCCTCTTGCAACAGCTGCAGCCCGGCGACCAAGTCATCCTTTTGGATGAAAACGGCAAACAATTTACTTCTGTTGAATTTGCCGAAAGCCTTGAAAAACAGATGGCTTCTGGAGCCAAACGCTTGGTGTTCATCATCGGCGGGCCTTATGGTTTTGCTCAGGAAGTCTACGACCGCTCCAACGCTAAGCTGTCGCTCTCACCCATGACTTTTAGTCACCAGATGGTGCGCCTGATTTTCGTTGAACAACTTTACCGCGCCTTCACTATTTTGAAGGGCGAGCCTTATCATCACCAATAATAATTCAACAACAATGTCGTTTATCTAACATAATTGACACGCTTCGCGTCACTGCGAGGAACGAAGCAGTCCAGATAACAAATTTCCCTAGATTGCTTCGTCGTCCCTCCTCGCAAATCGAAGATTCGACGAAGTCAATGACGCAAAGCGATAACAAAGTAAAAATATGAAAGCACTAAAACCCTTCCTATTCCTTTGTGCAGCAATCTGTTGCTTTGCTTCTTGCAAAAAAGAGGTTGACATGACCTTGATGCAAAAAACCGTCCTCCAAAATGCGGACATCCGTCAGATCGAAGTCAGCGATGCCTGGCAAGTGACTGTGGTCGCCGACAGCAATACCTTTGTGGAGCTGGAGTATTCCGCCTATTTGGAGCCCGGACTCAAAGTTAAAATGGAAGGCACCAAACTCGAAATCGGCTTCACAGGCAGGGTTTATCCTCTAACAAGTTCCGTTTATAAAGCCAAAATACATACCGCCCATTTCAACAGAGTTGAGGCCAATGATGCAACTGTTTTAAGTTTTGAAGGGTCTTTTTATTCGGATGACGACTCTCTGAACATCGTATTGAACGATGCTTCCTTGTGCAACGGACTCAATATCAGCGGTAAATACAATAAAGTGTCGCTTAATGATGCTTCAAGATTTGTAGGTTTTCATCTTGACGGGACGAACAATTTGGTTTACGTCAAAGATGCTTCCATTTGCAAAGGCAATTTTGAGACCAGGTTCCACTTTTTAGCGCTCTTGGATGAAGCCTCACAGTTGGTTACTTTCGACGGCACCGCTCCTTATGGTCAAATCACACTACGCGGAGGAAGTCTTGCGAATATGGCTCAGACCGAAATCCGTGAACTCTATGTCAACCTTTCGGATGCTTCTGAAGCCACCGTCAACGTCACCGAACTAATGTCCGGCTCATTGACCGACGCTTCCACCTTATTTTATAAGGGCCATCCGCAAATCGATATCGACTGTTCCGATGACTCTCAACTCATCCCATTCTGATTTTTGGCCTGAAATTTGCTATTTTTCGCTCCCGTTGCATCCAAGCAACATGATTTATTACTAATTTTGTGACCAAATTTAAAAGAAATGAAAAAAGTAGCATTGCTCATCGTCGCCATCCTGTTCGCGACCGTTACCTTTGCCCAGTCCAACCTGCCTATTGACCCGAAAACTGAAAAAATCTGTTTCCGCAAGGTCATTAACACGGTAGGCTCTGAAGATGAGGTATTTAACCGCATCTACAGTGGATTCATGAACTCCTATTACAAGAGCCCTTCCACCATCATCCAACAAAACGACGGACGCACTTTGAAAGGCAAGCACCAGTTCCAGCTTGACAATGGTGACGCGGTGAAGTCAAAATGGCCTTGGGTTACTTACTATTTCACTATCGAAGTACGCGAAGGCCGCGTGCGCTACACCCTCACTGACTTCATGCAGAAGACCCAGTCCAACCATCCTTGCGAGGAATGGATGAACAAGGAAGATCCTTTGTATCAGCCAATTTGGGACAGTTATCTGAATCAGATTGCGGCTTTCGGCGAAGACTGGGGCCAAAAGTTTGAGGAGAAACTCATACCTGAAAAAGTGATTGAAGAAGAAGAATGGTAAACTGAGATGGCTACTCGCGAACGCATAAAGAAAGGCTTTTCAAAACTTCTCAAGGAAGAGAAGCTCAAGCTTATTGCCAACTACTTCGAAAACCCCGGCGAAGTCATTAACTTGCTGAAAAGCTATTGGCATCCCGACACGAAGCAGCAGCAGCTCTTTGATGAGTTCAGCGAGAACACCATCACCAATTTCTTCATTCCCTACGGCATCTCCCCCAACGTGACCATCAACGGCAAGGACTACATCGTGCCTATGGTCATCGAGGAAAGTTCCGTGGTTGCAGCTGCTTCGGCGGCGGCCAAATTCTGGGGTGAGCGAGGCGGTTTTCATGCCGAAGTCGTTGACGTGCGCAAGGTAGGACAAGTGCATTTCGGCTGGAGCGGCAACAAAGAAAAACTTTTTGAGCTGTTCCCAAAAATCGAGAAACGCTTGCTGGCCGACACGGATACCATGACAGAGAAAATGCGCAAGCGTGGGGGCGGCATCCTCGGCATGAAACTCATCGACTACAGCGCACAAATCCCTGACTATTACCAGATTCGTGTGGAGTTTGGCACTGGCGACGCCATGGGTGCCAACTTCATCAACTCCGCTTTGGAACAATTCGGCCATAGCCTGCAAGACTTCTTTGCTGAACAAAAAGACCTGCCCGAAGAACTCCGCAAGGTGGAAATCATTATGACGATTTTGTCGAACAACACGCCCGACTGTCGCGTGAAGGTATGGGTGGAGTGTCCTGTGGAGCAGTTGGACGGCATCGACGAACACCTTTCGGGTGCCGAATACGCCAAGAAATTCAAGAAAGCTGTCGACATCGCCCACATCGACACCGACCGCGCCACCACGCATAACAAAGGCATTTATAACGGCATCGATGCGGTGGTCATCGCCACGGGTAATGACTTCCGTGCCGTGGAGGCGGCAGGGCACACTTTCGCCTCTCGCAGTGGACATTACGAGAGTTTGTCAAGTGTCATCCTTGAAAATGGCATTTTCCACTTCGAGTTGGAAGTGCCGATGGCTTTGGGCACCGTGGGCGGCCTGACTAGTTTGCATCCCTTAGCCAAGAAAACGCTTGAACTCTTGGACAACCCCACCGCCAAAGAGCTGATGATGATTGCCGCCACGATGGGTTTGGCCAACAACTTCTCCGCCGTGCGCTCATTGACCACCAAAGGCATCCAAGCCGGTCACATGAAGATGCACCTCAACAACATCTTGAACCAACTCAAGGCCTCAGATGAGGACAAGAAAAAGGCGCGGGAGTATTTCAAGGACAAGACCGTGTCGTATGCGGCAGTGGAACAATTCTTAGACTCCCTGAAAAAATAGTTTTCTCACGCAGAATCCGCAGAAATGCAAAGCATTCAACGAAGTTAAATTGCAGAAACGCAAAGCGACGCAAATAATAGTTCAGTTATGGCTACTTTCAAAAATGACCCTTTAAGTTATAAAGTAATCGGATGTGCTTTTGAGGTTTACAAGAATTTAGGGCCAGGGCTTTTGGAAAAGGTGTATCAGAAAGCTCTTATGAAAGAACTTGAACTTAAGAATTTGAAGGCGGAGATGGAGGTACCCATAGACATTGTCTATAAGGGATGCGAAATTGGAGACGGCCTAAGACTAGATATTTTAGTAGAGGATCAACTTATTATAGAACTAAAATCCGTTGAAGAATTAAATGCAGTTCATTACAAGCAACTTACCTCATATTTAAAACTTACGGGGAAAAAAGTTGGGCTTCTGATAAATTTTAATGTAGATGATTTGATGGATGGAATACATAGGATTGTCAATAATTACTAATGTGGTCTCACGCAGAATACGCTGAATTATGAGAATTTGTATTCAACGATTTCAAGAAACGCTTGCGTTTTTCATTAATATACGTCCGGCAGGCTTCACAAAATTCTGCGAATTCTGCGTGCAATAAAAACCGCTGCTAATGATCCAACCATATTATTCATACGGAAAATTCCTTCTGACGGGCGAATATCTCGTCCTGAAAGGTGCTTTGGCTTTGGCTTTGCCGTTGAAATTGGGACAATCCATGTCTGTAGAGACGTTTCCTGAAACGTCTCCCAAAGAAAAACATGCGTCATCTGAGACGTTTCGGGAAACGTCTCT
>DAIOUZ010000039.1:9226-12930 GCA_036759285.1 Candidatus Limiplasma sp.
TTACCACTGAAACTAGGGCAAAGCCTTGATGTCTCCCTTGCTGACACCGACACACACCGTCTGCACTGGATTGCCCAACAGCCCGACAAGCCTTGGTTTTCTGTCTTGTTTGACACCGACACTCTGCAGCCTATCACCACCGACGACCCTGCCAAGGCAGAAAAACTCGCCGATATTCTGAAAGCCGTCAGACAATTGAAGCCAAGAGCTTTCCATGGTGCCGACATGCGCTTCCGCACACATCTTGACTTTGATCCCAATTGGGGTCTTGGCAGCAGCTCCACATTAATTGCCAACTTAGCCCGATGGGCAAATGTGAATCCTTACGAATTGCTGAAGCTGACCTTTGGAGGCTCAGGCTACGACATCGCCTGTGCCACGGCAGAAGGGCCGATTTATTATCAATTAAGAACCGAGGTCCCTGAGCCTGTCGAAGGGCCGACCCCAATCGTCAAGCCCATTGCCTTCCAACCATCCTTCGCCGACCATCTGTTTTTCATATACCAAGGCCAAAAACAAAGCTCTTCAAAAGAAATCAAAGCCTTTTTGGCAAAAGCAAATCCTGTTGATTTACAAAAAGACATAGAAGCCGTTTCGGAAATCAGCCGTGCTGTGCCGAGATGTGAGAATTTGGACGAATTCGGACTCTTGATGCAATGCCATGAACGCATCATCGCCCGTTGCATTGGTCAAGAACCCGTGCAAAAGCGCTTCCCCGACTTCGAGGGTGTCTTGAAATCCTTAGGGGCATGGGGTGGCGACTTCATTTTGGCTGCTTCAGAATGGACTGAAAATCAGGTAAAAGAATACTTTAAAGGAAAGGGCTTGGAGGTGATTTTCGGGTATAAGGACTTGGTATTGTGAAAAGATTCACTACCTTCGCAGTCTGAAAAACACGTTAGAAATGGAAAACCATTGGAAAAACGAAGCTTGCAAGAGCCAAGTACCCAACGACTTTCAAGGCAAAGTGGGCTGGCAAAGCCCATCGAACATCGCTTTGGTGAAGTATTGGGGCAAACGAGGCAAACAACTTCCTCAGAATCCGTCAATTAGTTTTACATTGTCGGAATGTCGCTCCGAAACATTCATCGGCTTTGAAAAAGCCGACCACTTTGGATTTAAACTTTTCTTTGAGGGCAAGGAAAATCCTGCTTTTGGCGCAAAGATTGAGAAATTCCTATTTGACAACCAAGCATTTTTCCCGTTCATTAATCAACTGCATTTGACGGTGGAGAGCCGCAACACCTTCCCGCATTCTTCAGGCATTGCTTCTTCGGCTTCTTCGATGAGTGCGTTTGTGATGGGGCTGATGGAAATTGAAAATCAATTGGTCGGCCCTTCGACGGGCTCAGGGACCTTAGATTTTTGCAAAGCCTCCTACTTCTCCCGTCTCGCCTCGGGAAGCGCCGCACGCTCGGTGTATCCCAAAATGGCACTTTGGGGTGCAGCAGATTGTTACAAAGGTAGTTCTGATGAATACGCTGTTTCTTTAGAAAACGAGATTCACCCCATTTTCAAGACCTATCGCGACAGCATCCTAATTGTTAGCGGTGAGACCAAGTCTGTTTCCAGTCGCGCTGGACATGGACTGATGGAAGGAAATCCTTATGCACCTGCGCGTTATGCCAAGGCAAATGAGAATATTAAAGATTTACTTACAGCCTTGAAAGCAGGAGATTTGGACACCTTTATTAATATTACCGAGTCGGAGGCCCTGCAACTCCACGCCTTGATGATGTGCTCCAATCCGTCCTATATCTTGATGAAACCCAATACTTTGAACCTTATCAACGAGATTCGACAATTCCGCGAGGAAACCCATATTCCACTTTGTTTCACTTTGGATGCTGGCCCCAATGTGCATCTGCTTTATCCAGAAAATGAAGCCGAAAAAGTGGAACATTTTATCAAGAATAATCTAATAACTTATTGTGACAAAGGTTGTTGGATTGCTGACCATGTCGGCGACGGACCGAAAAAACTGCAATAATGAGAGATCGTTACTATAGTAAAGTCATCCTTTTTGGTGAGTACTCGATGATTTTCGATGCCACTGCACTGATGATTCCGCTCAAGCGGTTCTCAGCGCAATGGCAGTTTCCGCAAAGCCGAAATAGGGCTGCTTCATTGACTTCCAACCATAGTCTGAAACAGTTTTGTAAATACCTCTCCGATAACGAATCGCTTTCAAATCTCTTTGATTTACAAACTTTTAACAAAGACCTGAATGAAGGGCTGTTTCTGGCATCCAATGTGCCATCGGGTTACGGTTTGGGTAGTTCGGGGACACTGGTGGCCGCCGTTTACGACCGTTACGCCAAGCAGAAAACCGAAGACTATCTCCAACTGAAAACCCTCTTTGGCTTGATGGAAAGCCACTTCCATGGCAGTAGCTCTGGTATCGATCCTTTGCAGTGCTATTTGGGCAAACCTTTCAAGATTACGCCAAAAGGAGTTGAATTGCTTTCAGATGATTTCTTGAAAAAGGATATTCACATCTGCCTGATTGACACAAAGATAAAAAGCAACACTAAACCTTTGGTTGACCACTTCAAAAAACAACGCGAGGATACTGGATTCCTGAATCGTTTCCAATCGGAATACGTGCCTTGTGTGACCTCTTGCATTGAAGCAATGATTGGTGGCAACAAAGAGTTGTTTTTCAAGTCCTTGAAGCAACTTACAAAAGGCCAGATGGAATTCCTTCGCCCAATGATAACAGACAATACGTTGGGCCTTTTCACTGCCGACTTCGACTTCAATTTCGGTGTCAAGATCTCCGGTTCGGGTGGTGGTGGTTATGTATTGGGATTCACTGACGATGTGGAAAAGGCTGATAAACTGCTTAGCCTCCCATGTCATTCCTGCGACGGCATGCAGGGATGGGAGGAATCTATAGGAGGCGGTTTTGATGTTATTTGGCTCTAATTTTCTATTTTTGCGACCCGAATGTCAGCCCTCAAAAAAATAGAATCCTGGATTGAACGTACCTTGACCACGGTCATCGATTTTTTCTATCCGCCTTTCCGCAAGTTCATGAGCCTGGAGTTGTTCCGTTATGCGGCTTGCGGTGGACTCAATCTGGTTTTAGAGTGGGTGCTGTACTATATTTTCTACCATTTCGTCTTTAAAGGCCAAGTCTTTGACCTCGGCTTCATCGCCTTCACGCCCCACATCGCAGCTTTCGTGTTCAAGTTCCCCATCACTTTCCTCACAGGTTTCTGGATGGCGCGGCACATTAGTTTTTCAGGCTCCACTTTACGCGGTAGAACGCAGATTGTCAGGTATTTCCTTGTCACCCTTGGTAATATCCTCATCAACTACTTCGGCCTGAAACTCTTTGTTGAGGTGTTCCAATGGTGGCCGACCGTTTCCTACATCATCATCTCTGTCATCTGCGTGACATTCAGCTATTTGACGAATAAGTTTTATTCGTTTAGGAAAGAGAAATAAGATTTATTATTGGAATAATTATTATTCGGATGATAAAATTATAAACAATTTATTTCCAGTAAATTAGCATTGGTTTATCCTATCTGACTCCAATCAAAAGTCTGCGCAAACAACTCCTTGTAATGTTCGCGCAACATTCGGTTTTCAGGTTTAATGAGCTTCGGGTCATCGGCCAAAAGTTTGATGGCGGCTTCTCGAACTTGAGGGATTAATGCGCCATCTTTTTGTAGGTCACCGATGAGCATTTCGAT
>DAIOUZ010000039.1:12940-20312 GCA_036759285.1 Candidatus Limiplasma sp.
CCCGTCTCACCTGGACCACGCAGTTCTAAGTCAACTTCAGCGATTTCAAAACCGTCGTTGGTGCTGCACATGGTCTTCATGCGGGTCTTGCCGTCGGCGGTCAGCTTGTGGTCGGTGACGAGGATGCAATAGGATTGGTCGGCGCCGCGACCTACACGACCTCTTAACTGATGCAACTGCGACAACCCGAAGCGGTTCGCATTTTCAATAATCATCACCGTGGCATTGGGGATGTTCACACCCACCTCGATGACAGTCGTGGCCACCATGATTTGAGCATTCCTATTAATAAAGCGTTGCATTTCGAAGTCCTTGTCCTCGGCAGTCAACCGTCCATGGCAGACGCAGAGCTTGTACTGCGGCTCGGGGAAGTCATGCAGCAAGGCCTCGTAACCTTCCTGCAAAGCAATCATATCCGTGTTTTCCGACTCCTTGATGCAGGGATAGACCACATAAATCTGCCGTCCGAGGGCAATTTGCTGCTTCATGAACATCATGATGCGGTAGCGGTCGTCACTGTAAATGTGATAGGTCTGCACGGGTTTTCTTCCAGGCGGCAACTCGTCGATTTTGGAGACATCGAGGTCGCCGTACTGTGTCATGGCGAGGGTGCGCGGGATGGGCGTGGCGGTCATCACCAAAGTATGCGGCGGAATCTCCGTCTTTTCGTAGAACTTAGAGCGTTGCTCCACCCCAAAACGGTGTTGCTCATCGATGATAGCCAAGCCCAAGTTCTTAAACACCACCTTGCTCTCAATCAGCGCGTGAGTGCCCACTACGATTTGCATGGTGCCGTCGGCAAGACCAGCGTAAATCTTCCTTCGCTCTGCAATTTTAGTGGAACCAGTCAGCAAAGCGAAGTTGATGTCCATGTCCTTTAGTTGTTCCTGCAAGGTGGCAAAATGCTGTGTTGCCAGGATTTCCGTGGGAGCCATCAGGCAAGCTTGGAAGCCGTTGTCCAAAGCCAGGAGCATCACCATCAGCGCCACGATGGTTTTGCCGCTACCCACATCACCTTGCAGCAGGCGGTTCATTTGATGCCCCGAACCCAAGTCCTTGCGGATTTCCTTGATGACACGCTTTTGGGCGTTGGTCAGCGGAAAGGGGAGATGGTCTTTATAGAAGCCATTGAAATAGTCGCCAACCACATTAAAGACATGGCCTTTGATGGCCTGTTCGCGGTGCATCTTGTTGCGCAGCATCTTGAGTTGGAAGAAGAAATGCTCCTCGTATTTCAGTCGGCGCGTGGCCTGCTGGATTTCGATGTTGTTCGCCGGCAGGTGGATTTCGTAATAGGCGTAGCGGCGCGGTATCAGTTGGTTTTCCTCGATGAGGGCTTTAGGCAGTGTCTCGGGAATGTATTCATAGACCTGTTGCAGGATGAGTTTCTGTAACTTGGCGATAGTGCGCGTGCCGAGGCCGTGGTCTTTCATCTTCTCGGTGGTGTTGTACACGCCTTGCAGTCCCTCGCCGATGAGCGGATCCTTGGGGTCGTTCTCCTCTATTTCAGGATGCACGAAGTTGAAGTTGTGGTTGAACTCAGAAGCCTTGCCGAACAGCACATATTTCACACCCGGCTTGAACCGGTTCTTGAGCCATTTCAGCCCTCGGAACCACACTACCTCGATGCTGCCTGTCTCATCACTAAACACACCCGTGGCGCGTGTTGCTCTCGGTGCTCCGATGAGTTTGATATTGGAGATGGTGCCGACGAGCTGGTAATATATGGTGTCATCGTTGATATAAGCCACCTTCTGGATCTGGCTGCGGTCGATGTAACGGAACGGAAACTGGTTGAGCATGTCCTGATAGGTAGACACGCCCAATTCCTTTTGAAGGATCTCGGCTTTCTTTGGCCCGACGCCCTTCAAGTAGGCAATGTTCGTTTGCAGCAGGTTCTGTTCCATGGCACAAAAGTAAGAATTTTTCGTAAGATATGATGTACTATATCATTGTTTTCGTATTTTTGCACTGCAAAAATATTAGTCATTGACACCTATTTTTGCAGTAGAATAGTAAAAAATATGGAGCAAATCATTGAAAGAAAACAACTTATATACGAATTGTTGTCCAAAAGATGGAACGGCAAAGTGAAGATTATTACTGGAATTCGACGTTGTGGCAAGTCTTTCCTTTTATCGACCCTCTATAAAAACCATCTTCTTGAAGAAGGCGTTAGCGAAGATTGTTTCGTAGAGATAGCATTGGACAAGAAATCAAATGTCAAATACAGAAACCCAAATCTGCTTTTTGAGTATGTTGTCAGCAAGACTCAAAACCTTGATAAGCAATACTATGTATTTATCGACGAGATACAATTGTCTTTTAAAATTAAGAATGCTGAAATTGAAGAAAACCTTGTTCCCGAGGAAGACCGTGACTTGCTCTACACCACTTTTTACGACATCCTTAACGACCTTGCATCACGAAAGAACCTTGATGTTTATGTGACAGGTTCCAACTCGAAGATGTTGTCAAAAGACATCGTCACCAACTTCCGCGACCGAGGTTCGGAAATTAAGGTTTATCCTCTGTCGTTTAAAGAGTATTACCCCGTTTCTGGTATGGAAAAAGCCGAAGCCTTTGAGGAATATCTCATCCATGGCGGTATGCCTTTGGCCGTTCTTGAACCTGACGAGAACGAAAAACGCAAATATCTCAAAGGCCTGTTCAAGAATGTGTATATAAAAGATATAGTGGAACGTTACAAGATAAAAGACGACGAAGTTCTGTCAGCCTTGGTGGATTCGTTGTCGTCGTCGGTGGGCTCGCTCACTAATCCTCACAATCTTGCTAATGCCGCTGGTTCTCTGATGCACCGCAACACATCCGACCATACCATCAAAAACTACATCGATTATTTGGAAGATGCTTATCTGTTTGTGGGGACCAAGCGATATGATGTAAAGGGAAAGAAGTATTTCGAAAACACCCAGAAATACTATGCCATGGATTTGGGGTTGCGCAATGCTCGTCTCAATTTTAGGCAGCAAGAACGCTCCCATCTGATGGAGAATCTCATTTTTATTGAATTCCTGCGTAGAGGTTATAGTGTCGATGTCGGTGTAGTTGAGCTAACCAAAGTTGTTGACGGCAAAAGGCAAAAGTCGCAATATGAGATTGATTTTGTCGTGAATACCGGAAAAGAAAAACTTTACATCCAGTCGGCCTTGAATGTGGACAGCGAGGAAAAACGCCATCAAGAAACTTTTTCATTGAAAAACTCTGGTGATTTTTTCAGGAAGATAGTCATTCTCGACGGTTCCGTCAAGCCGTGGATTGACGAGGAGGGCATCACTTATATGGGAATTATTCCATTTTTATTGGAGAATTAGGAGGAACATTGCAATTATGGAAATGCCATTTGTCGATATTCACACCCACAAGGTAAAAGTTTATGATTATTTAATCCAAATCGTCAACTTGGATTTGGAGCAACCCTGTCCCGAGCAAGGCTTTTACAGTTATGGCATTCATCCGTGGGTATTGGATAATCCTGATTTTCAGACAGAAGAAGCCTTTGCATCATTAAAAGAAAGGCTGCAATCGCCAAATGTCCTTGCCCTTGGTGAAGCAGGCTTGGATAAGATGCACAAGGACAGTTTTGAGCAACAGATTGAACTTTTCGAACGGCAAATTGAGCTTTCGGAAGCCTTGCAAAAGCCGATGATTCTACACGATGTGAAAAGCCACAACGAGATTCTTGCCTTGCGCAAAAAACACAAGGCCAAACAACCTTGGATTCTGCACGGCTTCAATGGGACGGAGCAGGACATCCAACAATTGACGGGACAAGGACTGTATCTTTCGGTCGGAGAGAGCTTGCTGCATTCGGAGAGGAAGATTTATAATTCGTTCAAATTCATTGATTTGAATTTTCTTTTCCTTGAAACCGATATGGCAGAAGTGGGGATTGAAACGATTTACGAAAAAGCGGCAAAGTTATTAGGTATTGACATTGCTGTTTTGCAAAGTCGATTATTTGCTAATTTTGCGCGATTGTTTTATTCATCACAAAACCTTCAAAACAATGCAAAACTCCCTTGATAAATGTACGGCGGCTCGCAACCGTGTTGCCGCTGGAAAACAGGCCAGTTGGCCGTTTTCCCAACCAAGAAAAAAGGTTTTGATGGTTTTGCAAGTTTTGTGACAAAACGAATACTATGGAACACTGGCAAGACAGAACCCGCCTATTAATCGGTGACGACGGCATCAACACTCTGAAATTCAAGCATGTGCTTGTGGTTGGACTAGGTGGCGTGGGCGCATACGCCGCCGAGCAACTGGCCCGCGCAGGTATCGGCAAAATGACCATCGTCGATGGCGATGTGGTGAATGTCACTAACCGTAACCGACAACTGTTGGCTTTGGAGAGCACCATCGGCAGACCAAAGTCCGAAGTGATGGCGGAGCGACTCCGCGACATCAATCCCGACATCGAACTGACCGTCCTTCACCAATACATGAAAGACCAAGCCATCATCGACCTCATGGCGCAGCCCTTCGACTATGTGGTGGATGCCATCGACACAGTGGCACCCAAGGTGTTTCTGCTCTACTACGCCAAGATGAACAACCAGCGCATCGTCAGCAGCATGGGTGCAGGTGGCAAGTTCCATCCCGAGAAGATTGAGATTTGCGATATTTCGAAGTCCAACCACTGCCGTTTGGCGTTCTACATCCGCAAGCGCCTGCATCGTCTCGGCGTCTTCGATGGCATCAAAGCTGTTTACTCACCCGAGCCTGTCGATGCCTCGGCTATTATCACCGAGGGCGTTGATGAGCAAAACAAAGTCTCCAACGTGGGCACAATCTCCTATCTCCCCGCCGCCTTCGGCATCTTCTGTGCCTCGGTGGTGATTAATGATTTACTCAATAAATGAACAAGAATCTAAAGAGGTTCCCCTTCGGGGAATGGAATTCGCTTTTTTTACACGCGGCGGCTTATAGTATTTACGGATAGGTCATTCGTTGTTGCCGCCGCTTTATAACATAACAAACACTCCATTCCCCGAAGGGGAACCTCAACAATTAAACACTTCAACATGATAAAAATCCTCTTCATCTGTCACGGCAACATCTGCCGCAGTCCCATGGCCGAGTTTGTGATGAAACAACTTGTCGAGGAGGCGGGGCTGGGTGACCAATTTGAAATTGCCTCAGCAGCCACTTCTACGGAAGAAATAGGTAATCCTGTCTATCCGCCAGCGCGACGCAAACTAGCCGAACACGGCATCGGTTGCGAGGGCAAAACCGCTCGTCAGATGACGCGACAAGACTATGCCTATTATGACTATGTCATCGCCATGGACCGAAACAACCTGCGCAACTTGAAGCACATGTTCGGCGAGGACACAGAACAAAAAATCAGCCTGCTAATGGACTACACCCATCGTCCAGGTGATGTGGCTGATCCTTGGTACACAGGCGACTTCGAAACCACATGGCAGGATGTCTCGGAAGGATGCCAAGGGTTGCTGACGTATTTGACGGAACGGTAAAACTCCGCATCTTTTTTTGATGGTATATTTTCTTTTGTATCTTTGCAACAACAATCATAAAACATATTGATATGGGACTCATCAACTTACCAAAAGCGAAACAAACGCAAAATAATGGCGGCTGCCTCAGAAGAATCATCACTATCGCTGTCATCGTATTTGCTGTATATTTCTTAATGAAATCCTGTGGAGGCGGAGGTGTCTTGGATCTTGGAAGAAAAACTTCTTCCGAAAGCAACACCACTACCAGCACTTCTACTACCACCACTACCAACAACAGCACAACTACCCCCTATTATGATGATCTCTCTTGGATTGTCGGAACCTGGTCGTGCGAGATGGGAGCCTACGGGACGGTGGTCATGAAATTTGAAGGGGACGGAACTTCAGGGAATTGCATCGAGAAACATGAAGGCTCAACCCGATATGGCACCTATCGAGTCGAAGGCAACGTCCTATCCTATCGACTGGAAGGCGAAAGCATTCCTAAAAAAATTAGCTTAGAGCCTGGCAAAAAGTTGTTGGACGAAAGCGGCTCTTACTATCGCAAGAAATAAGATACGAATTACTTTTTAAACGGCTCCATCACCCTGTCAAAAATGCCATTCATATAAGCCAAGGCCATACCATAGTTGCTAATCGGGATACCTTGGTTGACAAAGAGATTAGTACGGTTGAGGAGTTGCTTGCGCGTACTCATGCAGCCACCGCATTGTATGGCCATGGCATATTTTTCGGGATGGTCAATCGGCGACAGACCTGCAACATACTCGAATTTGATGTCTTTTCCTGTAAATTTCAATATCATTCGGGGCAACTTCACGCGACCGATATCTTCGCAAGTGCTGTGGTGGGTGCATGACTCAAGCAGCAAGACAGTGTCGCCGTCTTTCAGTTGTGAAAGGTACGGTGTGCCTTTCACATAATTATCGAAGTCGCCGCGCAAGCGTGCCATGACAATGCTGAAGCTGGTCAAAGGAATGTCTGGCGAGACAATTTTGCTCACATAGCCAAACACTTGGCTGTCAGTAACGACCAAAGCAGGGGCGGGCATAGTATTGAGGTATTGCTGCAAGTGGGTCTCTTTCAGCACAACGCAAATGCATTCATTGTCCAACACATCGCGGATGGCCATTACCTGAGGCAGGATGAGGCGACCTTCAGGTGCTTCAGAATCGACAGGACAGACTAAAACAACCACCTCGTTCGGTTGGATAATACCTCCCAACAGCGACACTTTCTGATAAGCACTTTCGGGAATGGCCTTCTTCAACTGCTCAACCAACGGAGCAATGTTATTATTCTTTATAACACTAAAATTCAGCACTTTAGTGTTATAATTTTTTTCAATCACCGCTTTCGTGACAGCAAGAAGTGGTTCCTGGTCTGCCTTATTGTGGACAACGAAAAATGGTACCGCCAATTCTTTCATACGTGTGATGAGTTGTTTCTCGGGGTCGCCAAAGTTGTTTTCCGTGATGACCAAGATGGCACAATCTATCTCCTCCAACACCTTCATGGTTTTCTCCACACGCTGCTGCCCCAACTCCCCTACATCGTCAATGCCCGCCGTGTCGATGAGCACGCAAGGCCCGATGCCGAAAATCTCGATGCTTTTCTTGACGGGGTCGGTGGTGGTGCCCGCCGTGTCGCTCACGATAGCGATATTTTGTCCGGTAAGGAGATTAATTAGGCTACTTTTGCCGCAGTTACGGCGACCAAAAATGCCGATATGAGGTTTCAAATCTTTTGCCATTTGCCGTTGTTTTTCAATTTTGACGCAAAAATAAGAAAAAGTTGCAGAAAATAATGAAAAACTTAATTAATTGATAATAAGAAATATATCCGACAGCAAACGACAACAAACGATT
>DAIOUZ010000040.1:0-13537 GCA_036759285.1 Candidatus Limiplasma sp.
AGAAAGCCTATTTGGAGGCTTTGGGCAAGACTGACAAAAACGTCGGACCAGTTCCTTCCGATGGTGCCAACGCCACTTTGGAACAGGCACAAGACTTTGTCAACTACATCACCAAACAGGTGGAGCAAACTTTGGAAGATGACATGAACTTCCTGCAAGAAAAGGAAGATGCCGTTTGGTGGTTTGATGGCGAGTTCGTGACATTCAAAAATGAATCGACGATACAATTGCTGAAATATCTTGTTGAACATCCACAAGCAACTGTAAAAGAGCTTACACAAGTTCTTTCCATCAACAAGTCCGCCGTACAGAAACAACTTGAAACTCTGCAAGGAAAAGGATATATAACCCGTGTTGGAACGAGAAAGGAAGGAAAAAGAATTGTGAATTTGATATCTACCACCCCAAAAGGTGGTAAATAAACAAACAGGTGGTAAATAAACTTTATACCACCTCAAAAGGTGGTAAATAGAAAACAAGGTGGTAAATAGAAATGATGCATATAAACACAACCATTTGGGGTTATGAATAAAACTGCGGTTACGAAAAGAAATGTACCACCATTTCAAGTGGTACAGTTGATAAAAGGTGGTACACTTCACTAAATAAGTCCGACACTGTCGGACAAAACAACAAAGATTTCACCGACAGTGTCGGAAAAATTGTCAAAACAATGAAAAGGTGCGACTGTCACACAAATGAAAACAAGAGAAAATGAACGACAACCAACATATCCCCTCCGGCTACAAGCCCTCGCCCCTCGGCATCATTCCCGAAGACTGGGAAGTGAAGAGGCTGGGAGACATAGGCGAAGTCCTAATGTGCAAAAGGATTATGAAATATCAGACAGATTCTTTCGGTGATATTCCTTTTTTCAAAATTGGCACTTTTGGTGGGAAAGCTGACGCTTACATTTCAAGAGAAGTATTTGATGAGTATAAGACAAAATATTCTTATCCAAAGGTTGGTGATGTGCTGATTTCTGCTGCGGGAACAATTGGACGAAGCGTTATTTTCGACGGAACACCATCATATTACCAAGACTCAAATATAGTTTGGATTGACAATGACAATAAACAAGTATTGAACAAATACTTATATTACTACTACTCTACCATTAATTGGATTACAGATACTGGCACTATTCCAAGATTGTATAATGGAGCATTAAAAGCAATCCAAATACCAACGCCCCCGATCGAGCAGCAAGCACGAATTGTGTCAATTTTAGAGCTTTGGGACACCGCCATCGCCAAGCAGACCGCCCTGATAGAGCAACTCACCCTGCGCAAGCGCGGCCTCATGCAGCAACTGCTCACGGGAAAGAAACGGCTGAAAGGGTTTGAGGGAAAATGGGAAAAATGCGCAATCAAAAGTTTTGCAAAAGAAGTTAGCATAAGGAACACTGACAACAAAGATTACGTTGTCCTTTCGTGCACAAAATACGACGGGCTTGTTCCTTCTTTGGAATACTTTGGGAAACAAATTTACTCCAACGATTTGAGCACCTATAAAGTTGTTCCTAAAAACCACTTCGCATATGCCACCAATCACATCGAGGAAGGTTCTATTGGTTATCAAGCATACTATAACAACGGCCTTATCAGTCCGATGTACACGGTTTTCGAAACAGATAAAGAGAAAGTTGACGACACTTATCTTTTTGCTGTATTAAAGTCGCATCATCTAATATATCTTTATCAAGCAATGATGGAAGGTTCTATAAATCGTCGCGGCGGTTTGAGATGGGATTCTTTTTCAACTATAAAAGTTGACCTGCCTTCATTAGAAGAACAAAAAGCCATTTCTGCCTTTCTTCACAATGCCGACAAAGAAATCGAGATACAAAAACAAAAACTGGCGGCCTTGCAGGAGCAGAAGAAGGGGCTGATGCAGGTGCTGCTGACGGGAAAGAAAAGAATAAATTAATAAAATAGAATGAATCTATGACAGACATCAATAAAGAAATACTAGAGCAAACAAAAGGAGTCGCCGTCGAGGTTTACAAGGATGTTGCTAGACCCATTGTAAAACCCATAGGGGAAATCCTTGGCTTTTTACCACGCACAATTAAACTAGCACTTAGTGGTTGGGAAAAGTGGCTAATTAACGGAGAAGAAAGCCTTAGGCTAACCGCAGAAGCAATCAAAGAAAAGGTAAAACAAATCCCCGAAGGAAAACTTGTTGAGCCAGAACCTTATGTTGCTATTCCGGCTATTCAACAAATTTCATATTGCCAAAACAGTGAAGAATTAAGAGAATTATATGCAAACCTTCTTACATCTTCTATGAATACAGATAAGAAATGGCAGGTACATCCTTCATACGTTGATATTATCAAACAACTGAATCCAGATGAAGCCAGATACTTAAAAGGATTAACACCAATAATAATGCAAATTTATCCATTAATTGATGTTGAGTTTTCATTTGGCACCAAAGGAGGGCATCCTATTATTACTAATTTCACAGATTACAATTTAAAAATACTTGAACATCCTGAAAACATCTGTGCATATATTGACAACTTAATTCGACTAAACTTAATTGAAATTCCATTCGGACAATTGCTCGATGACAAAGCAAAATATGAATCCCTTGAAAAACATCCTATGATTCAGAATCCGATTGATGTCAATGGAGACGTGCAAATATCTTATCATTATAAGCATAAAATGTTTAAACTGACAAATTATGGTCTCAACTTTATAAAAACAACTTGTAAATAAGTGTTATTAGTCAGTCTTTTCCCGTATGAAAAAACATCAAAAGTAGAAAACACTCAAAATATGATAAAAAAATCCGAACTACAAGAACTATTACAAAGCACCGAGACCTATCGCGTGGAGCGCACCAGTTCCACCAGTGTCCCTCAAGATGTCCCTCAAGGTGTCCCTCAAGATGTCCCTCAAGATGATACCCAAAGTGATACCCAAGGTGATACCCAAGGTGGCACTCAAGATGGCACCCAAGGTGGCACTCAAGATGGCACCCAAGGTGGCACTCAAGATGGCACCCAAGGTGGCACTCAAGATGGCACTCAAGATGGCACCCAAGGTGGCACTCAAGATGGCACTCAAGGTAACACCCTTGATGCTTGGATAGAGACTCAGATAAAGAAAAATCCTAAAGTGACAACTGAGGAATTGGCGAAACTTAGCGGAAAGGGCCTTCGTACCATTAAACGTCATCTTGCAAAACTCCCCCATATCAGATATGTCGGAAGTGGATATAGCGGGCATTGGGAAATAGATAACCCTAAATAATATGACCATGAGCCAAATCTCCTTCAAAGAAAACGATATCAGTCAAGTCCCGGCGTTGGAATTACTGCAAAAGATGGGCTACCAATACCTCTCGCCCGAAGAGGCGCTGGAACTGCGTGGGGGAAAGACCTCCAATGTGCTGCTCGAAGAGGTGCTGCGGCGACAACTGCGCGAGCTGAACTCCATCCGCATTGGCAGCCACAAGGAAGCACGCTTTTCGGAACAAAACATCGAGAACGGCATCACCGCCCTGCGCAACGTGCCCATGGAAAGTGGCTACCTCAACGGCAACGAGGCGGTGTATAACATGCTCACCCTCGGCAAGGCCTTTGAGCAAAGCATCGACGGCGACAAGAAAAGCTACACCATGCGCTATATCGACTGGGAACACCCCACGAACAACGTCTTCCATGTGACCGAGGAGTTCGCCGTTACTCGCACTGGCAGCGCCGACACCTACCGCCCCGATATCGTACTGTTTGTCAATGGCATTCCGCTGGTCATCATCGAGTGCAAACGCCCCGACATCAAAGGCGCGGAAGAACAAGCCATCTCGCAGCACCTCCGCAACCAACAGGACGACGGCATCCGCAGCCTCTATGTCTATAGTGCCCTGCTACTTGCCATCGGCAACAGCTTCGGCAGTTACGGCACCACAGGCTCGGCAGCGCAATTCTGGAGCAAGTGGCACGAGATGTTCATCAACAAAGAGGCAGAGATGGACTACCAAAAACAGCTGTTGGAGCTCGTAAACGAAGGCAGCGACGAGATGCGCACCCCTACCCCGCAGGACGAATACCTCTATAACCTCTGCCGCCCCGAACGATTGTTGGAGCTGATGTTCCACTTCACCATCTTCGATGCGGGCATCAAGAAACTAGCACGCTACCAACAATACTTCACCGTGAAAGAGACTGTGGAGCGTGTGAAAACCTTTGAGGCAGGGCGGCGCAACGGCGGTGTGGTGTGGCACACCCAAGGCAGCGGCAAGTCGCTGACCATGGTGATGCTGGCGCAGAAAATCGCACTGGAACCCAGCATCCGCAACCCACGCATCGTGCTCGTCACCGACCGCACCGACTTGGACAGCCAAATCACCAAGACCTTCCGCAAATGCGGCAAGACGGTGGAGAACGCCACCACGGGCAAACGGCTCGTTGAGTTGCTCGAAAGCGACACCGATGCCGTCGTCACCACAGTCATCAACAAATTCGCCACCGCCATCAAGAAAATCAGGCAACCCCTCACCGACCCCAACATCTTCATCCTCATCGATGAAGCCCACCGCAGCCAATACAAGGAACTGGCCATACAGATGAACCGCGTGCTGCCCAACGCCTGCAAAATCGCCTTCACGGGAACGCCTTTGATGAAAAAAGACAAGAATACCGCCCGCACCTTCGGCGGCATCATCAAACCCGTCTATACGGTGAGACAAGCCGTTGAGGACCATGCCGTTGTGCCCTTGCTCTACGAAGGCCGCCTTGTGCCCCAATCGGTGAACGAAGAACCCATCGACAACTTTTTCAACATAGTGTCCGAAGACTTGACTTACGAGCAGTCAACCGACCTGAAAAAGAAATTCTCGCGCACCGATAGCCTCAACCAAACCGAGCAGCGCATCTATTCCATTGCCACTGACATCTCGAAGCATTTTGCCGAAAACTGGCAAGGCACAGGCTTCAAGGCCATGCTAGTGACACCCATCAAAAAGGTGGCCGTGCTTTACAAGAAATACTTGGATGAAATTGGCAAGGTGTCGTCAGAAGTGCTCATCACCGCTCCCGACGACCGCGAAGGCGAGGAAATCGCCTACGGCGACACTCCGCAAGAAGTGAAAGCCTTCTGGAAACGCATGATGGACGAACACGGAACCCCCAAGAAATACCAGGACAACCTCATCACACGCTTCAAAAGCCAAGACGATCCCGAAATCATGATTGTGGTGGACAAGTTGCTGACCGGCTTCGATGAACCTAAAGTAGCCGTGATGTACCTCGACCGACCCTTAAAGGGTCACACCCTGCTGCAAGCCGTAGCCCGTGTCAACCGCACCTGCGAAGGGAAAGATTTCGGTTACATTATTGACTACTATGGCGTTCTTCGGGAGCTGGACGATGCCTTGAGCATCTACTCCGAATACGACGAGGACGACCGACAAGTGTTTCTCGACACCCTCGTGCCCGTCAGCGACAAGATTGCCGAGTTGCCGCAACGACATTCCGACTTGTGGGAACTGTTCAAGACCATCCCCAACAAGCGCGATTTGGAAGCCTACGCCCAGTCGTTGCGTTTGGAAGACCGCCGACATGAGTTTTACGACCGCCTTTCAGCCTATTCATCGGTGCTGCAACTGGCACTATCCACCATGGAATTCCATGAGCAAACCGATGAAAAAACCATCCGTCGCTACAAAGACGACCTAAACATGTTCGCCAAGTTGCGCACGGCTGTACAACTTCGCTATTCCGACACCATCGACTACAAAAAATACGAGGCGCGCATTGAGAAACTCATCAACCATCACGTGGAAAGCGATGCCGTGAAAGTCATCACCAATCTCGTCAACATCTTCGACAAGGAAGACTTCAGAAAGGAAGTGGACAACGTGGTAGGCACTGCCGCCAAAGCTGACACCATCGCCACACGCACGGCAAAATACATCCGTGAGAACATGGATTCCGACCCGGCATTCTACAAGAAGTTCTCCCAACTCATCAAGGAAGCCATCGAGCTCTATGAGCAAGGCCGCTTGACCGACAACGAGTATTTGGAGAAGATGATGCAGTACAAGGAAGACGTGCTGAACCATACCGACAGCGAACTACCAGCCGAGTTGGAGCACAATAATGCCGCCAAAGCCTATTTTGGCATCGCCTTGGAGAACTACAAACGTATCTTCCCCGACATGCCCGTAGGTGAGATGGCTTTGGCCACCGCCAATGCCTTTGACGAAATCATCCGTCGAACCGTCATCGTCGATGGCTCCGTCTTGGTGGACTGGCAATCGAAAAGCGACACTATTGGCAAGATGAAAATTGAACTGGAAGACGAGTTGATTGACAACATCAAGCGGAAATACCAAGTGGACTTCGCCTTCAGCGACATGGACATCATCATCGACGGCTGCGTTGACGTGGCAAAAATCTGGATTCGATGACGAAAGACAGCATCCTTTACGGCTCAAGCCTCATCGAGTACGAAGTCGAATATGTGCAGCGAAAAACACTGGGTATCACCGTGCATCCCGATGGCACCGTCACCTTGAAAGCCCCCATTGACGCAATGCCTGAAGACATCCAAAAGAAAGTGCGCCATCGTGCTGCCTGGATTCTTCGTCAGAAACGCTACTTTGAGTCGTTCGGCACCCCAACCACTGAACGGCAATACATCAGCGGAGAGTCGCATCTCTATTTGGGCCGTCAATACATGTTGAGAATCAAGGAAGGCAAGACCAATGCCGTGCATTACCAGAACAACATCCTTGAAATTGAATGCCAAAACAAGAAAGAGGCAGGTAAAGTGCTTCAACTTTGGTATCTGGAACGAGCACAAATCAAGTTTCCCGAATACGCCAAACCCATTATTGAGCAATTTGCTGCATACGGAGTACAACCTAAAAGCCTTTCCGTAAGAAAAATGGAAAAGCGATGGGGATATTGCACGACAGATGGTGACATCTTCCTGAATCCCAGACTCATCTGCGCACCCAGGTGCTGCATCGAATACGTCATCACCCATGAATTGTGCCATTTGGTGCATCGTAACCACACCAAAGAATTCTATGCCCTATTGAGCAAAGAAATGCCGCATTGGGAAAAGTGGAAAACGAAATTAGAACGAATTCTGTTGTGATATAGAATAATTCTTATCTTTGCCTCATGTAACATAAAAATCACCCTGCGCCATGGAATCAAACGTCAACAACCCCTTAGTCATCCGTTGCAAGAGCTGCGGCGGCGACTTAAGCTATGATATCGTCAAGCAAAAGTATTGCTGCGCGCATTGCGGCTCCGAAGCCAACGCCTCAGAAAAGAAAGCCGAATACAAGCATTGGAAAAGCCTGCACAACGATGCCGTCATGCAAGATCTTGCCAAGGTCAAGACCTTTGCCTGCCCAAGTTGTGGAGCCCAGACCATGGCCACTGGAGAGGATGCCTCGGCGCAATGTCCTTTCTGCCAAAGCACCATGATTGACGCCGAGTTTGCGGGTACCGACCTGCCCGAAATCATCATCCCCTTCAAAATCACCAAAGAAGAGGCTGAAAACAAACTGAAAGCATGGCTCACAGAAAATAAAGACAACAAGGCGGCTAAGGTCATCGAAGACAACCTGAACCGCTTCACGGGTTGCTATCTTCCCTATCATATCGTGCGCGGCGCCTTTAACGGCAACATGGCCATCGGCCTTCAGGATGGCTCAACCACCCATTATCCGTTCCGAGCCTATTTGAGTCATACAGCAGTGAATGCCTCCAAAGACTGGGACAACTTGTTTCTCGACGGCATCGAGCCTTTCGACTTCAGCGAAACCCGCGAATTCGACTTCGCCTTCCTGAATCACCAGAATGCCAAGATTCAGAATGTGGTGGGCGAGGCATTGAGCGCCCGTGTCGAAGAAGAAACCCGTGCAGAGCTGTACCAAAGCCTTGCAAAGAAAGTGCATACCAAGGAAATGACCGTCTTCCTTGATGACAACGAAAACGAGTCCATCCCCGCCCTCATGCCCGTGTATCTGGTGAAATGCGAAAACGGTGTGGCAGCGGCTGTGAACGGACAAACTGGCAAAGTATCCATCGCCACGGGGAAAAAGAAGAATCTCACCAGTCTTTGGTGGCTGTGGCCTACCCTGGCTACTTTGGTGGTGGCCATTGTGTCGGGGTTGTGGATCGGAGAGGCGCTGGCCGGTGGTGCCGTTGCCTTGGTGTTTGGCATCATCTTCTTTGGCGTCGCTCACAACCGCCATCATGCGGAAGTGATTGACGAAATAATCACCGCTCCAAAAAACGAAAAGAGCCACAACGACACCCGAACGGAGTTCTTCGCCGACTTCGGCAAGGGTCCCGTCCCCTCGGAGTTGAAGTTTTTCACCCCTTCGCGTATCATCAAGTTGATTGTCGGAATGTTGATTGTCACCTTCCTTCCATTGCTGATTGCCATTCCGATACAAATCCTCAGGGGGCAGCCGCTTTCCGACATCCACATCGGCTATGGCGCGGCATGGTACATCACCCCAGTGTTCATGGCCATCGTGCTTGCTGGAGGAGCCGCCAAGACAATGATGTACGGGGAGCCCTTGTACTTTGAAAAACAGCCGAATGGGTCATTGAAAAGAAGGAAGTTGCCGTCGCAGCAGAAGTTCTCTTTGAAACAAATATTCCCCGGCCTAAAAAAAGCGGAATCTACAAAAAGAAAGGCCAAACTTCCACCGGGATGTGCCGTCCTCCTTATACTTTTCCTCCTAATCGGCAGCGTAGCGGCTATGCTCTCTTGACCGTTAGAAGAGTTGGAGCATTTCGCTGATGATGGCCCGCGAATACGCATTCGCCACCTCGACGATGAACTTGCTGAAGTCGACGCGGGCATTGTGGTCGGCAGTGTCGCTGATGGTACGGATGACGGTGAAGGGCGTACCAAATTCCAAGCACACCTGCGCCACGGCAGCGCCTTCCATCTCGACACACAGCACGTTGGGTAAGAGCATCAAGATTTCATTCCGCTTTGCATAGCTGTTGATGAATTGGTCGCCACTGGCAATATCACCAAAATGCAGCTTAGGATTAAGGTTGAACACCTTGACGGCCTCCTCACCCACCATGTTTTCCACGCCTCTTTCAATAAGATTTGTCACTGCCTTGCCCGCCAACTCAGTCAGTTCAGGATCGCTATCAACATAAGTGCGATTAAGCAAGGGCAATTCAAAACGCGAAATGATGGGACGGGCATCCAAATCATGCTGTACGAGGCGTTTGGAAATTACGATGTCGCCCACCTTGAGGCCATCTGCCAAGGCGCCTGCCGTGCCAACGAAGATCAAATCTGTCACAGCGAACTCCTGTATTAATAAGGTGGCCGTAATCGTGGCTGCCACCTTGCCCCATTTGGAGAAGGCCACCACGCAACGCACGTTTCCGATTTTACCTACTACAAATTCACGGTTCGCAATGTTGACGATGGTCTTTTCCGTCAGCAAAGCTTTTACTTCGTCGATTTCTTGCGCCATCGCGCCTAATATTCCGATGTTTCTGGTCATGATGCTTGTTTTTCAGGCGGCAAAGATACCATTTATTCCATTTTATTTTCCCAATTCCAAAGTTTTTCTTTCCGTGTTAAAAAAAATGCACTAACGTGTACGGCACGTTTCAACGCGCGCATGTGCGGCAAAAACCAAGCGGCAACAAAACCAGGCATGCTATGTGCAACATTAAGAAACCACGGATTAAACGGAAATCCATACCCATCTGCAGCGAAGCTGCCCATTTGTTTCCTCACGGATTTTTCCCCATTTTTTCTTGACATTCTCCTTTTTTTTGTATATTTGGGGCTCAAAATCCCTGATAAAGGAGTAGAATATTATTGATTTACAACCATTTAGACTATCAATTAAAATAAAATAGTTATGAGCAACAACACCTACACCAACATTTTTAAGCCGGGAGACATTCTCGGCCTGTAGCCTGTGTGACGAGCCCCGGATTGCAGGAGTTGCCGCAGGCCACGGGCCTAAAATCTCCGTTGCATGCTTGCCATGCGCAAGCCACGGTTAATTCATTAAACAAAATTTATTACAAACCTTACAATTCTTAATTATGAAAAATAGATCTTTATTTTTGATACTGCTGCTCGCGCTCTTCGCGCCTTGGGCAGCGAATGCACAAACAGTGACGATTGGTACTGGGACTGACACACAGTACGAATCTCCTATGGACAATTACTACAACTACTCCTTCGTGGAGATGATCTACACAGCCGATGAGATTGCCGCAGGCAATCCCACCGAAAACACCATTCTCAGTGTTGGATTCCACCTTGCTAGCGAAGGTCTTAACAACAAAACCTACACTATCACGGTTTACATGAAGAACATTGATGCTACCAGTTTTGAAAGTGCTTCACATGTTGCTTTTGCCTCTACCGATGCTGTCACTACAAAGAACGTAACCGCCACAGCCTCTGGTTGGGTAACCGTTGAACTTGACACCCCATTTACGTACGACCCCACCAAGAGTCTATTGATTGGTGTGAACAAAACCGCAGGCAGTTATGCTGGTAATACTTACAAGTGGTCCTATACCACCACAACAGAGTATAGGCATCTTCGTAACCATCAAGACAGTCCTGCTGCCTATGATCCCACCACCCCGCCGACATATCCTACCAGGGATTACAAGCGCCCGAATGTGCAACTCACTTTCGGCGTACCTCCTACATGCTTCCAGCCTCAGAATCTGCAAGCTACTCTGACTCCTGGTAATGGAACCATTGCCACATTAACTTGGGAACGCCACGCCAACGGTACCGAAAATGCTTGGGTACTGCAATATGGCGAAGACAATACTTTTGCCACCTGCACACAAGAAACAGTGAGCACTAATCCCACAAAAGACCTCACTGGCCTCACCGCCGAACATACTTACTACGCCCGCGTGAAGCCTGAATGCGACACCGAAGGTAACCTTTGGAGCGATGTGTGCGTGTTCAAGCCCACCAATGCGCAGATTGTGTCGATTGGCAGTGGAACGGGTACAAATGGTAACTTGCCAACAAACCCCTATTATAACTATTCCTATACTCAGCAGATTTATACCGCTGCCGAGATTGACATGGTCGGTTCAATTAAAAACATTAGTTTCAAAGGTAACAAAGATGGTACCCGTTCGTTAACCATCTATATGGTCAACACAACCAAGGAAACTTTCTCAAGTAAAACCGATGTCATTCCAATTGCAGACGCAACGCAGGTGTTCAGCGGTAGTGTGATTTTCACTGCCAACGAATGGAAAACCATCGAATTGGCTGGCAACGGTTTTGACTATGAAGGCGACAACCTCGCCATAATAGTTTACGATAATACTCAAAACTATGCTATGGGACAAACCAATTGGGCTACGTTCACCACAACTGGTAATCAAGCTGTATATTTCTACCAAGATGGTAGCATTACTCCTACTGCACCAAGTGCTTCTAATAATGCCGTTACCACTTCAAAGAACCAAATCAAACTCTCTATCCTTCCCAGCTCCACCCCCAAGCCGCGCAACATCCAAGTGAGCGACATCACTGCAAGCCAAGCCACCGTTTCTTGGCAGGCTCCTGCCTCAGGCACACCTACGGGTTATGAATACCAATACAAACTGGCATCAGCAACCGATTGGCCTTCCCCACCGGCTTCGCTGTCACCCTCACACCCGGCGTAGGCACCATGGCCACCTTCAGTTGGACCAAGGGGTTCAGTGAAGATGACGACTGGGTGCTGCAATATGGTACCGACAACACCTTCGCCACTTGCACCGAGATTAACGATGGCTTCACCGTATCAGGCAACACCGTCACTTTCGAAGCCACCACGGACATCACTCCAGAAGTGCTTCATTACGCTCGCGTGAAGACCGATTGCGGCAGCGGCTCCTACAGCAGTTGGACCGATGTGTATGAGTTTACGCCAAGCAACTATGTGGACTATACCTTCAGGGAAACCGCAAGTTCATCCACTAGTTATGTTCCGTTCTATGGCTATTATACAACTTCAGCCACCAACCAAAGCCAGTTTGTAATTCCTGCTTCCGAACTTGTTGATTTGACTGGCGGTACCATTCGAAGTATCACTTACTATACTTCCTCTACGGCTACCACCGACTGGGGAGGAGTTGAATTCGATGTCTATATGACCGAAGTACAGGACAACACGTTCAGTAGCGCCACGTTCATCGATTGGGCTACACTGGGAAGTCCTGTGTATTCCGGAACAGTCAGCCTCAGCAACCAAAAGATGATTATCACCTTTGACAACAACTACGCCTACAACGGTGGTAACCTGTTGATTGGATTCAAAAACAAAAAAGCAGGTACATCAACCACATCAATGTCCTGGACAGCCTATTATGGTTCAACTTATTACGAAGTCCACCAATATGGTACAAATAGTGCAAACAGAAGCTATTATCAGCCGAAAATCACGTTCAGCTATCAGCCCACGCCTTACAAGAAGCCCGTCATTGACGAGGCCAGCTGCACCTTCGAGACCACCTCGGCCCACATCGCTTGGACTGTAACAGGTGCCACCCCGACGGACTACCAGTACCAATACAAACCAGCCTCGGCCACCGAATGGCCCACCACATGGACCTCGGCCACCACAACATACGCCGACTTGAGCGACCTCACACCCGGCTCGTTCTACGACTTCCGCGTGAAAGCCCTCTATGACGGTGGCAATGAAAGCGTTGTAGTAGATTATAGCTTTGTCACCGAATGTGCTGTCATCACCGCCTTCCCGTGGAGCGAGAAGTTCGAAGCCTACAGCGCTGGCAATTTCAGCCATCCCTGCTGGGTGAACGAACATATTTCCGGGGAAGGGACGAGTATCTTCAAGGTTTATACCTCCACAAACGGCAGCAACACCACCCACCAGTTGCAACTGCCCGACCAAACCGCAGGCACGGAAACCATGCTCAGACTGCCTGAGATGACATTGCCGAACAACGGCTATCAATTCGTTATCGATGTGTACCGTAGCAACTATAGTACGGTGAAACCGGGTGAAGGCATTATTGTTTACGCCAGCACTGACGGCAACCTTGAAGGCGCCACCAGACTGGCTTTCATCCCTCGCCAATACGATTTGGGTAACGATACTATCGCTGCTGTAGCAACAACGGGTTGGTACACCTACGAGCTGCCTATTCCTATGAGCGGAACTTGCTACATTATCTTAAAAGGTAAAAACGAATATGGCCTATCCACCTATATGGATAACTTCAGTGTTGAAGCCATCCCCACCTGCGCCCGTCCTTCGGAGTTAGCCTACAGCAACGTGACCAACCACTCGGCCACCATCGAATGGACTGCCGGCGACGCAGAACAGACCCTATGGCAGATTGCCTACAGCAAGACCAACTTCGACCCGAACACGGCCAATTTCGATGTGACGACGGTGACCACCATCGATGCCACTGCCCATCCTTTCACCTTAGACAAGATTCTGGATCCAGAGAGCACCTATTATGTATATGTGCGCGCCAACTGCGGCACCGCCACCGAGCCTGACTTCG
>DAIOUZ010000040.1:13547-20215 GCA_036759285.1 Candidatus Limiplasma sp.
CGCCTCGAACGTCGGCGCGATGATCGCCCGCGCGCTGAGCGTGGAATACGGCATCCCCGCCTTTATCTACGACGGCATCACGGTCGACGAGCTGGATCCCATCAACAAGATCACCGGTCTGCCCATCTTCCGCCGCAAGGGCATCAACTTCACCACTTTGGCTGCCACGCCCGCCCCGAGCAACTTCGTGGCTACCAACCCCGCTTCCGAGAAGGTTGACATGACTTGGAACGCCGGCGGTGGCGACTTCGAGTCTTGGGAACTCTATTATGTGGCCTCCGACGATGCTCCTGAAGATCCCACGGCATCAACCACGGCCACTGTGTCGAACATTACCACACTGCCTACCACTGAAGCTCCATACGTGTTGGAAGGTCTGAATCCCGTGACGAAATACTTCGCCTGGATTCGCGCCAAGCACGTTTGGAACAACGAAGCCACCTATAGCGACTGGGTTGCCTTGACCAGCAGCTACTTCGAGACCCTCGATGCCTGCCCGACACCTACCAACCTTGTTGCCACCAACCTCACTTCCGTCAGTGCCGACCTCAGCTGGGTTGGCTCGGATGATGTGGACAGCTACACGGTGCAATATAGAACAGCAGCAGGCATGGGTACAACTGTTTTGTCAGAGGGATTTGGCACGTCAATTCCTACAGATTGGGAAAACAAGATAGGTCTTTTGAGCGATGTCATGAATGGCACAGCAACTTTATCCACTGGCTCCCAATGGAGTTTTGGCACAGGTAATGGGGTGTTTGATAATCACGCAAGAATCAATATCTATGGACAGGATTATAGCGAAAGAAAAGGCTGGCTTATTACAAAAGCAATTGACGTGACAGACGGTACTGTTTTGAGTTTCGACCTTGCCTTGACCGGCTACTCTGGCAATAATGTTCCTGCTCCTCAAACCAGCGGAACCGATGATAGGTTCGTTGTGTTGGTTACGACTGATAATGAGGCTACTTGGGAGAGTCTTCGTGAATGGAACAACAGTGGTTCTGCTTATGTTTATAACAACATTGCTAATACCGCAACAGGTGAGAATGTTGTTTTAGATTTGAGTAATTATAAAGGAAATTCCGTGAAAATTGCCTTCTACGGTGAATCCACCACCTCCAATGCCGACAACTATCTCCATATCGACAATGTAATGGTTGGCACTCCTACTCCTGCTGGTAATTGGATTGATGCCACCACTAATGTTGAAGAACAATCATTCCAACTCACTGGCCTCACCGCAGGCACCAAGTATGACGTGCATGTGAAGAGCAACTGCACCAGCGGCGAATACTGCGAACCTATCAACTTCACCACTTTGGCCGATGGCAACAAGGTGTTCACCAACGCCGCTGCCGATGGCAAATGGGGCACTGCTGGCAACTGGGCACCCACTGGTGCTCCTGCTTTGACCGACAATGTCATCATTCGCGTCAATGCCACCATCGAGAACGGTTGCTTGGCCCAAGCCAAGAAGATTACCTTCGAAGGCTCACCCACGCCTACCCTTACTATCGCCGATGGCGGACAACTCGTTACTAACACAGCGGTCAGGGCCACGGTACAGAAGGTCATCAACGCCCACGGTGCTACTGTTGAAGAAGGCGGCTGGAACTTCATCGCCTCGCCGATAAACAGTAGTTCTTACAGTGCTACCTCCACAGGTTTGAATCTCATCACTGACACTTATGGAGCCACTATTCCTACAGGACAATCTGCCACCTACGACCTCTACAGTTTCTTGCAAAATCCTGCACTTGATGAGAATGGTGTTGGCAATGAATGGAGAAACTACAGGAAGAATACGTTCAATCTTGCCAATGGCAAAGGTTATCTCTACGCTAGCTTGAACGGCACTACCTTGAACTTCACGGGCAGCATCAAGGCTGCCACAGCCAGCGAAACTATTACTCTCACTTATGCTAGTGAAAGTTCTACACTAGATATGTCATATAGAGGCTGGAACCTTGTGGGCAACCCGTTTACCTTCGAAACCTATGTCAACAAGTCATACTATAAGATGAATGAAGATGGTTCGACTGTTGTACCTGTGGATGCATATCAAACAACGGCCATTGCGCCTTGCACGGGTATCATGGTGCAAGCTACTGAATCTGACCAAAGCGTCACCTTCAGCAAAGAAGCTCCATCTTCGCAGACCGGCAACCAAGGCAACCTGAACATTGCCCTTGCCCAAGCCAATGTGCGCAACAATTCCATCATGGACAAGGCCATCCTCAGCTTCAACGAAGGCAGCCAGCTGTCGAAGTTCTACTTCGGCCAAAACAAGGCTAACATCTACTTCCCGCAGGACAATGAGCCGCTCGCCATCGTCAGCAGTGAAGGCCAAGGTGAGATGCCGCTCAACTTCAAAGCTTACGAAAACGGTAGCTACACCCTGAGTTTCGGCAGCGAGAATGCCAGCTTCAACTACCTGCGCCTCATCGACAACTTGACTGGTGCCGAAGTAGACCTGCTCCAGACTCCTAGCTACACCTTCAACGCTACGACCACGGACTACGAGAGCCGCTTCAAGCTGGTGTTCTGCACGGGCGTCAACGACGACAGCGACAGCTTCGCCTTCTGCAGCAACGGCAACTGGATCATCAACAACGACGGTGAAGCCATCCTGCAAGTGATCGACGTCACTGGCCGCATCCTCAGCAGCGAGACCGTCAACGGCAGCGTCAGCAAGGCCATCCATGCCGCACCTGGCGTCTACATGCTCCGCCTCATCAATGGAGACAACGTTAAAGTCCAGAAGATTGTGGTGAGATAATAGAGATTCCCTTCGGGAATGGAGGGGAGAACAAAGGTTTAAAGCGGCGGTAGGAAACGCTACAGACAGCCAACCTATTGAAACCGCCGCTGGTAACTAAAAACAAAAACTCCATTCCCGCTGGGAAACTCCAAAGTTCATAGTAAAAATCGAAAGTAAAATTGAACAAATAAATAAAATCCAAATAATGATGAAAAAACTAGCATTAACAATCGCAATCGTCCTCGCAATGGGCATGACGTCTTTCGCACAAATCGATCCTGAGACTTACGAGCAGCAAGGTGGCGGCCTCTTCGGCCGTGGCCTGGATTTCGAGTTGTTCGGGGCAGATGAATCCTTACTCAAGTTGCCCGAATTTGGTGAGGAGGAAGACGTCGACGCCGATGCTCCGCTGGGCAGCGGTATCGCTCTGCTCATGGGGCTTGGCGGCGCCTACCTTGTGGGCAAGAAGCGCAAGAAGGAATGATTTTTCAGTAGAGACGCACAGTCGTTACAAACAACAGGGTCGGTAATGCATGTTGCCGACCCTGTTTATGTTGTTTTTTCTCCCCCAAGCGACACATTCACAGAAATTCCTATCTTTGCAAAAATTTCCACAGATGAAGAAAATCTGCATTTTTTGCGGCAGCAGCATGGGCTTCGACCCGATTTACAAGGAGAAAGCCGCTGAATTGGGCCAAGTATTGGCCGACAACGGATGCGAGCTCCTCTATGGCGGCGGCAGCGTAGGCCTGATGAAAATCGTCGCCGACGTGATGATGAAACGACACCGCAAGGTGACCGGCACCATCACACAGCACCTCTTGGACATGCGTGTGGGACACCCCGAAATCGATGAACTCATTGTGGTTGAGACAATGTCCGAGCGCAAGAAAATCCTTGAGGATATGGCCGATGGTTTCATCGCCTTGCCTGGCGGCATCGGCACCATGGACGAGTTCTTCGAGGCATATGTGCTCAGCCAATTGCGCGTCTTCGACAAGCCCGTCGCGCTCTTCAACGTGAACGGCTACTACGACGGCCTCGTCAGTTTCATCAACCATGTCGCTGAAGAGGGCTTCATGCGCAAAGAACACGCCAATAACCTGATTGTCAGCAGCGACCCGAAGGAATTATTGGAAAAGATGGAACAATTCCAGCCCGCCGACGTAACGAAATGGGTAGTGGAAATCAAGGAACAAGTAAAAAGTTAAGGTCCCTGAGCCTGTCGAAGGGCCGACCGAAACTGTGACGGTGCTTCGATCCTTCGACAAGTTCAGGACTCAGCAACCTGCTTTAACTGAACAACTGAACAACTATTAACTGATATGATCATCATAGGAATAACAGGAACCCTAGGCGCCGGCAAAGGCACCATCGTCGACTATCTCGTCAAGGAGAAGGGCTTCGTGCACTACTCGGTGCGGGCCTACATCACAGAAGAATGCCAACGCCGCGGCCTTGAGGTGAACCGCGACACACTGACCCTCGTGGGCAACGACCTGCGCGCCGCACATTGCCCGAGCTACATCACCGACCAGCTCTTCGAGCGCGCCAAAGCCGAAGGCAAAAACGCCGTCATCGAGAGCGTGCGCACCCCAGGCGAGATCCACTCGCTGCGCGAGAAGGGCGAGTTCTATCTCTTCGCCGTCGATGCCGACCGCAAAATCCGCTACGACCGCATCTACCTGCGTGGCTCGGAGACCGACCACATCGACTTCGAGACCTTTGTGGCCAACGAAGAACGCGAGATGACCGCCACCGACCCCAACAAGCAGAACCTCGGTGCCTGCATCAAGGAGGCCGACTTCGTGTTCATGAACGACGGCTCCATCCCCCAACTGCATCAGCAGGTGGAGAAGGTTTTGACGCAACTCCATGTGCGCCCCTCGTGGGACGACTATTTCCTCAACTTGGCCGACACCGTCAGCGAGCGCGCCACTTGCAATCGTGGTCGCAGCGGCTGCGTTATCGTGAAGGACAAGCAAATTTTGGTGACGGGTTATGTCGGTTCACCACGTGGACTGCCACATTGCGACGATGTGGGACACCTTTTCCGCAAGACCATCCATGAGGATGGCTCCGTGACCCAGCACTGCGTGCGTACCGTCCATGCCGAGCAGAATGCCATCTGCCAGGCTGCCCGTAGGGGTATTGCCTTGGATGGCAGCACCTTATATTGCCGCATGACCCCCTGTCGCACCTGCGCCATGCTCATCATCAACTGCGGCATCGTGCGCGTGGTGTGCGAGCGCCGCTACCATTCAGGCCAAGAAAGCGAGGAAATGTTCCGCCAAGTGGGCATCGAGTTGGTCTATAAATATGATGAGGTGCAGCAGTACGAGGGGCAGCGGGTGCAATAACCCTTGGGCGTTAAGGCCTAATCCACAACGACTTTGCGACTCTCTGAACCATAAGGGCTAACTATGGTAACGATATAGATTCCTTTGGAAAAACCGCTTGTAGATATAGCCGTCGACTGGTTTTCAACGCTTCTGCAATACAAGGTTTGTCCCGAAAGATTGCAAATCCTAACTTGGATCGGCTCTTGCAGCCCACTGATGAGGATTTTTTGCTCCGCAGTGAGATGACAAACCTCGATAGAATTCTGGTTAGGCTCATCAAGATGATTAAGAACTTCAGGCAAGATGGTCCATTCTTGGGTTTCTCCATGGGGCGCACTTATGGTGAAACTGTAGGGTTGCTCTATGTTTATCATGAAGTCATAAGGAGTGTCGATGCTGCAAAAGATGCCCAAAGGCAAAGTAAGGGACATCGCTACATGAGTCATGAGATGGCCAAAAAAGATGAGTTCCTCTTCTGGTATGCTGAGTGTAATGGTTCGACTCTCTGGGTCGATGACGCCATGATAGTCAGTTGAGAAAGGTAGACTAGGGTTCAGTTCCCGTGAGGCCACCAAGTCGAGCACTTCAGGATGTAACTCGTAATAGGGTCTCCAGATGACTTCCCCGACACTATGCCAGATGACGCTTTCGATTTGCTCCTCCTCATTGTAGCCCCAATAGTTGCCAATGGCATAGACGTCAGGATAACCATTGTTGTAGATGGCATACTCTGCGCCGCCATTGCCGTTGCCGAAGAGGACATTATAGCCCCAGTCGTCTTCAGTTCCCATGTCGACGTCGTGGTAATAGATGGTGGTGATGCCCCACAGATTACCAGAAATCAGGTTGTTGCGGAGTTTGGCTTTGTTGTTTGTGTCCATTCCGTAAATACTGATGCCGCTACCTCCATTATTAGGATTAGTCTCAAGGTTGTTGTCCATAAACTGGTTGCCGATAATGAGCGAACTGAGTTTATAGCCCTGCTGGTTGTAGCCGTATCGGTTGTTCTTGACGATGTTGTCTTTCAACAGGATTTTGGTGTCACCCGTGCCCATCAGGTCGGCGATGCTGATGCCTCCCGACATGTCGCGAAAGCCCACAATGCAGCAGCCCACGATACGGATGGTGTCGGCAGCGCCTGGCCCAAGATTGATTTGTGGTTGGTTGGTATTGTCTACCACATTGTATCCGAAAAAGCAGTTGAGGATTTGCGGTGAGCTGTTCGCATTTGCTGGCGAGCTGATGGCCGCGCCCTCGTTGCTGTAGAAAGAGCAATTCGTAAAAACGAAATAATAGCTTACCAGATAAGGCAGTCTTTCAAGCCAGGGGAGATAACTGCAGAAAAGGCCAATGAGCTAGGTTACGAGCTGGCCATGAGGATCACTAAGGGGAAATATGCTTTTGCTGTTTATACACATGATGACAGGAAGCATATTCATAACCATATTGTTTTTAATTCAGTCAGCATCGATGGAAAGAGAAAGAATAAGGATTACTGGCGCTCAGGGAAAACGCTTCAGAAGGTTTCTGATTTAATCTGTTTGGAGAATGGTTTATCTGTT
>DAIOUZ010000041.1:0-8061 GCA_036759285.1 Candidatus Limiplasma sp.
CTGAAAAACCAGGTCTACCTCTCTACCGACCGCGTGGAGCTGACCTTCCAAATGCCGTTGAGGGAAATCGTCTTCGATTTCTACGATAAATTGAAATCCATCTCGAAGGGCTATGCCTCTTTCGATTACCATATCGCAGGCTATCAGGAAGCTGACTTGGTGAAATTGGACATTATGCTCAACGGCGAATCCGTCGACGCCTTGTCCACCTTGATTCATCGTGGCCATGCCTACGACTTCGGTCGGCGCATGTGCGAGAAACTGAAGGAACTGATACCACGTCACCAGTTCGATATCGCCATTCAGGCGGCCATCGGTGCGAAGATCATCGCTCGCGAAACGGTGCGTCAGGTACGTAAGGACGTGACGGCGAAATGCTATGGTGGCGACGTCTCCCGTAAGCGCAAACTGTTGGAGAAACAGAAGGCAGGCAAGAAACGCATGCGTCAAGTCGGCAATGTTGAAGTGCCGCAGTCGGCGTTCTTGGCGGTATTGAAACTGGATTAAGGGTTTGTGCGGAATTGTAATCCGCATGGGCTGAATTGGGGATTTAAATCCCCGCCTCGCAACCGTCGGATTGCAAATCCGACGGAACAAAAGAGAAGATGAACGAAGAACTGAAATATCAAATTGCTGTAACATTACTCCCTGGTATCGGTGATATCAGCGGGAAGAAATTTGTGCAGTATTGTGGCAGTGCGGAGGCCATCTTCAAGGAGACACGCAAGTCGCTGGAGAAAATCACGGGTATGCGGGAGACTTCTATCGACGCCATCTGTAAGCCCAAGGAATACCTCAAAAGGGCAGAGGAGGAGATCGAGTTCGTCAAAAAAAACGGCATTCAGCCTTTGTTTTTTCTGGATTCCGACTACCCGCGCCGCCTGTTGCAGTGCGACGATGCCCCGATGATGCTGTATTACAAAGGCAAGGCCAACCTCAACGCCAACCGCGTGGTGGCCATTGTCGGCACGCGCAACATCACCGACTACGGCAAGGACAAGCTGGAGCAGGAGTTCCTGGACGACTTCCGCAAAAACGGCATCCCGACGGTAGGCGTGATGGGTAGCGGAATGCAGCAAATCTATCCTGCACCCAACAAGAAATTGGCCTCGGAGATGATAGAACAAGGCGGAGGCATTCTCACCGAGTGCATTAGTGGCACCCAGCCTGACCGTGAGAACTTCCCGCGTCGCAACCGCATCATCGCGGGTATGGCGGATGCCGTGGTCGTCATCGAGTCGGCAATGAAAGGTGGTTCGCTCATCACGGCCGACTTGGCCAACTCTTACAGCCGTGATGTGTTTGCCTATCCAGGTCGCGTGATGGACATCTACAGCCAGGGCTGCAACTACCTCATCCGCACCAACCGCGCCCATCTCATGGAGAGCGTGCTCAACCTGCGCTACATCATGCGCTGGGACTCAGAGACGAAAAACGAGAAACAAACGGCTTTGTTCCGCGAGTTCACCGATGAGGAGAAACTCGTCATGGACTGCTTCGGTGCTAATACTATGATTAGTCTAGACGACATCATCGTGAAGACGGAGCTGCCGACCACGAAGATAGCCGCCATCCTGTTGACATTGGAATTCGACGGCGTGCTGATGGCCATGCCAGGAAAACGTTACCAGAAATGTTAGGCAAGGTCATCAAATCGACGGGTAGCTGGTACATCGTCCTTGACGAGACGGGACAGCAATGGGAGTGCCGCCTGCGCGGCAAGATCCGTTTGGACGGCATCCGCTCTACCAACCCCGTGGCGGTGGGCGACAACGTGCAGTTTGAACAGGAATCAGGCAAGGAGACAGGCGTCATCAAGAAGATTGAGCCGCGCGACAATGTGATTGTCCGTCAGTCGGTCAACTTGAGCAAAGCTTCGCATATCATCGCCGCCAATGTTGACTTGGCCATCGTGGTGGCAACCATCGCACAGCCGCGCACTTCCACTGGCTTCATCGACCGTTTTTTGGTCACTGCCGAAGCCTATCATATCCCCGCCGCCTTGATTTTCAACAAGTGCGACCTCTACACTGACGAGCAGATAGGGGAAATGTGTGTGTTGATGGAATATTATCAGAGTCTTGGCTACACATCATTCGGCGTTTCGGCCAAGACAGGCTTCCAAATCGACCAACTCAAAGCCTTGATGCAAGGAAAGATATGCCTGTTCTCTGGCCATTCTGGCGTGGGCAAGTCGGCACTTGTAAATGCCCTTGACCCATCGTTGAACGTGCGCATCGGAGCCATCTCCGACTACCACGAAAAAGGCAAGCATACCACCACTTTTGCCGAGATGCATCATCTCGACTTCGGCGCATGGATTGTGGATACGCCTGGTATCAAGGAGTTTGTGCTGTATGACCTTGAAAAAGAGACCCTTGCCCAGCGTTTCCCCGAGATGCGCGAACTGATGAGTGAATGCCGTTTCGCCAATTGTACCCATACACACGAGCCGGGTTGTGCGGTGAAGGAAGCCGTCGAGCGCGGCGACATCGCCGACTGGCGCTATGTGAATTATATTCGCATGATGACTGGCGAAAGCCATGATTCTGTGAAAGAAGAAGGATAATATAAATCCGGTAGGGATAGGCGAACACGCCAACAGCGGGGCATGTCCCGCTGTCCCTACCGGACGAAAAAAATAGAAAAATGAGAATCGCCCTATTTGGAAAAACCTTAGCCCCCGAGAATGGGGAATATATGAAACAACTGTTCAAGGAACTGACTGATAAGCAGGTAGAAATTGTTGTTTACCAGCCGTTTGCAGACATTGTCACCACCTTCGTCCCCGAAGGCGTGCACTATAGTGTTTTCCATTCGCATGCCGACCTGAATGCCGACTTTTTGTTTTCCATCGGCGGTGACGGTACGATTCTCGATACTGTTCCCTTTGTCCTCGACTCAGGCATCCCCGTGGCTGGCATCAACATGGGTCGTTTGGGCTTTCTTTCGGGCATTTCGAAAAACGAGATTGCCAAAGCGGTGGAAAGTGTGGTCACAGGTGAGTATTCTGTTGAGCAACGCAGTTTGTTGGAACTTGTTTCGCCCTCCAATGTCTTTGGCGACGTGCGCTATGCCCTCAACGAGTTGAACGTCATCCGAAATCCAGAACATAGTCTATTGGCTATCAAGGTGTTTGTCGACGATGTGTATCTCAACACCTATTGGGGCGACGGCATCCTTTTGGCCACGCCTACAGGTTCAACAGCCTATTCGCTGAGTGCAGGAGGACCCATCATTGCTCCGAATGCCAAGAATTTTGTCATCACACCTATCGCGACACATAACTTGACCGTGCGTCCTGTGGTTATTCCCGACGACAGCACCATCCGCATTCAGGTGGAGGGCCGCGAGAAGAGATTTGTCTTTAGCATGGACTCAAGGAGCTGTACCTTAGACACTTCCGTGCAACTTGAGGTGCGCAAGGCCGGCTTCTGCCTCAACTTGGTCAGGATGCGCGATGAAGACTTTTTTGGCACCATCCGCAACAAATTGATGTGGGGTAAAGACAATAGAAATTGATTTCTGTCGTTTTCATTGGAAAATTTCGTACTTTTGCAGTTTTGAACTATGTATAAGAAATTTCGTTTTTTATTGATAATGAGTTGCTTGGCTATTTTTGTCCAAGCCAATGCCCAATTTGACGACCCGAAAACCTTGGAAGTCGGACCGCATGTGGGGGTAAGTTATTATATGGGTGACCTTAACCCGATGTTGCCTTTTGCCCAGTCGCAGCTGCAATATGGTGGTCTCGTGCGCTTCAATTACGACAACCGCTGGACGTTCCGTTTCGACTATGCCCGTGCAACTGTGACGGCTTCCGACGAGGTCATCAAATGGCGTCCCGAGCGTGCCCTGAATTTCACCTCTGTCATCAACGATTTCAGCCTCGTGGCCGAGTTCAACTTCATAGAATACTACACTGGCAATCCGAAAAAGAATGTGTCGCCTTATATCTTTGGCGGCATTTCGGTGTTTCAATACACCGCCTTCGCCAATGTAGGTGGTGACCAGTTAATCGACTTGGGCAACTATGCAACGGAAGGCCCTGAAGATCCCGATGCAAAATGGTTCAAAAAGATGTTTGGCAAGACCAGCCCCATCGGTGTGTCCATTCCTTTTGGTATGGGTGTGAAGTTCTCTTTGTCGAGGCACATGGCAGGCACGGTGGAATGGCGCATGCACAAGACCTTCACCGACTATTTGGACGATGTGGCCACGGTGTATCCCGAGGAACATGCCGTCTATACGTTTGATGATGGCTCAACCTACGACTTGACTGACCCATCGGATAACAATTATAAGCCTGGCCAACAGCGTGGCAACTCCGCCTTCAAAGACTGGTTCGGTATGGCGCGTGTTTCTTTAACTTGGAAGTTTAACCTGCCCGATGGAAGGGGCTGTAACTTAAGCAAATTCTGACTATGGAACTGAAAGACCAACTGATGCAACAAATCGACCGCGATAGGCTTCCGCAGCATATCGCCATCATCATGGACGGCAACGGACGCTGGGCCAAGGAACGCGGCAAGCAACGCCTTTTCGGACACCAAAGCGCGATTCAATCGGTACGCGAAGTGTCGGAAGCTTCGGCTGAAATCGGCGTGCCTTACTTGACGTTGTACGCCTTCTCGACCGAGAATTGGAACCGTCCCTTCGCCGAAGTCACGGGACTGATGTCGCTGCTGGCGCAGACCATCAAGAACGAAGTGAGCACGATGAACAAGAACAGCATTAAGTTGAATGCCATCGGCGATTTAAAGAGTCTGCCCAAGGCCAACTACGACCAGTTGATGCAGGCCCTCGACGACACGAGCCACAACACCCGAATGGTGCTGACCTTGGCCTTGAGCTATTCCGGCCGTTGGGATCTGACCCAAGCTACACAGCGTATGGCCCAGGATGTGAAGGATGGAAAACTTATGCCCGAAGCCATCAACGATGCGACCATTTCGTCTTATCTCTCTACAGCGAATATGCCTGATCCTGAGTTGCTTATCCGTACCAGTGGTGAAGAGCGCATCAGCAATTTCCTTTTGTGGCAGTTGGCTTATTCCGAACTTTATTTCACCCCAAAATATTGGCCTGACTTCAGAAAAGCCGACCTCTATGAGGCCATCCTGAACTACCAGCACCGCGAGCGCAGGTTCGGAAAGACCAGCGAACAAGTTAGCAAATAATGATTGAACTTACAATAAACATGCATAGCTACAGATATTATTACGTTTTACTTTCCCTCATCGCATTCCTGGGTTTCGGGAATGTCGCCCATGCCCAGATTCAGATTGGGGACGACTTGTCGGAGATTGACTATTCGCGTCCGCAGAAATACGAGATTGGCGGCATTGTGGTGGAAGGCGCCAAATATGTCGACGCTTCGATGTTGAGCATGATTGCCGGTTTGAGAACGGGCGAAACGATTTCGATTCCTGGCGATGAAATTTCATCGGGAATACGCAAGATTTGGGAACAGGGAATGTTTGAAGATGTGGCTGTCAATGTTACCGACTTTGTGGGAAACAAGGTCTTTCTGCAAATCGTCATCAAGGAAAAGCCGCGCGTCTCGAAGTTCTCTTTCAAAGGCATCAAGAAAAGCGAGGCCGACGAAATCCGAAACAAGATCAACCTTTCGCGCGGCGACATTGCCACTGACCATTTGCTGACCAAAACCACCCGTATCATCGAGGATTACTATTTCAACAAAGGCTATCTCAATGTGGATATCGACATTCAGCAGGAGGCCGACACCACGCGCGAGAGTTATGTCAATATGCTTATCAATATTGATAAAGGTCAGAAGGTGAAGATTGGTGAAATCAATGTGATTGGTAATGAGAACCTTACTGATGGTCAAGTGCTGGTTGCAATGAAAGAGACCAAGCAGCGCGGCCATTTCGACCCGTTGAATCCCCTTGGCCCGCTGATTGTGAACACGGTTGCCGATTTGGTCACTTTGCATCCTTTGAGAGCCATCACTGGGGTGGAGGAATACTTCTATGACAATTACCGCCCGAGGATTTTCAAGGCGTCCAAATATCTTGAGAAAAACTACGAGGACGACAAGAAACTCATCGTTGAGAAATACAATGCCAAAGGCTATCGTGACGCTCGTATCGTCCGCGATTCGGTGTATCGCATCGACGATAAGAATTTGGGTATCGACCTCGTCATCGACGAAGGCAACAAATACCATTATCGCAGCATTTCGTGGACGGGAAACACCAAGTATTCCGACGAAACTCTCAACTCCATTTTGGGAATCAAGCCAGGCGATGTTTATAATAAGGAGTTGCTCGACAAGAACTTGACCTATAGCGAGACCACATTGGATATCAGCTCGTTGTATATGGACGACGGCTATCTTTTCTTCCGCGTGGATCCTGTGGAAGTGGCCGTTGAAAACGACTCCATCGACCTTGAAATCCGCCTCAACGAAGGCAAACAGGCTCGCATCAGCAACATTTCTTTGGCGGGCAACACAAAGACTTACGACCATGTTGTGCTACGTGAGCTATACACCCGTCCAGGACAATTGTTCAGCCGTAGCGACGTGGTGCGCTCCGTGCGTGAGTTGGCCACCCTTGGATTCTTCAACCAGGAGTCCATCAACCCTGATGTGCAGCCCAATCCTTCCGATAATACCGTCGACATCAATTATTCCGTTGAGGAAGCCGCAGCCGACCAAATCCGTTTCTCGGCAGGTTTCGCTGCTGGTTACCTGATGCTGGAAGCTGGCCTGCAGTTCTCCAACTTCTCGATGCGCAACATCTTCAACAAGAAGGCTTGGCGTCCTATTCCTGTCGGCGACGGGCAGAAACTGTCGTTGAGTGTGAGCACCTTGGGCCGCAGGTATATATGGTATAATGTGTCATTTACCGAGCCTTGGCTGGGTGGTCGCAAACCCAATTCATTTACTGCTTCATTCTTCCAGTCGTTCTATTCCAACCAGTATGAAAAAGGCACAGAACAATATGGTTGGTTCAACATGACGGGTGGTACTATCGGTTTGGGTCGCCGTTTGACATGGCCTGACGATTATTTCTCTCTCTATCAGGGCATCAATGTGAAACGTTATGGCCTCAACAATTACCAGAACACTACTTATTTGAACGTGGGCGATGGCAACGGCAAGTTCAACCTCATCAGCTACAACTTTGTCCTGTCGCGCAACTCGGTGAGCCAACCGCTTTATCCGCGCAGTGGCTCTGAGTTCCAACTGGGTATTGAAATCACGCCGCCTTATTCGCTCTTTACGAACAAGGATTACTCCAGCCTCTCTGAGAATGAGAGATATAAGTGGATTGAGATGCACCGCTGGACTTTCAAGGCGGCTTGGTACACTGAACTCTACGACAAACTTGTGATGATGACCCGCGTGCGTTTCGGCTATCTCGGCCATTACAACGACCAGATTGGTCCCACGCCCTTCCATCGTTACTTCATGGGCGGTGACGGCTTGACCAACTATTCTTTCGACAGCCGTGAACTCGTTGGTATGCGTGGTTATGCCAATAATTCGCTGACACCTGGTTTTTACAACAATGCTAGCTCAGGCGGTCAAGGCGGCAATCTCATGACGAAGTACACTTTGGAATTGCGTTATCCGCTCTCGTTGAATCCGCAGGCCACCATCTATGCCTTGACCTTCCTTGAAGCCGGTAACTGCTGGCTCGGATTCAAAAACTTCGACCCGTTTGACGTAAAGCGTTCGGCTGGTCTCGGTGTGCGTATTTATCTGCCGATGTTCGGTTTGCTCGGTCTCGACTGGGGCTATGGCTTCGACGACGTGTACGGCACCGCTGGTAACAACGGCAGCCAGTTCCACTTCTCCATCGGCGGATCGATTGATTAGTGAGGAGGTTCCCCTTCGTGGAATGGAGGTTGGAAGTAGTGTATAAATGCGGCGGCAAGAGAGGCTACGAGCCTGTTACAGGCTGATATCGCCGCAGTTTAAAAAACAAAAGCCTCTCCATTCCCCGAAGGGGAACCTTTTTGGAACGATTATTGATAATAGAACGAAACAAATTGAAATACCATAACACAATGAAAGCATTTAAAACC
>DAIOUZ010000041.1:8071-18234 GCA_036759285.1 Candidatus Limiplasma sp.
CGCTGCTTTGGTTTGTGGCGGCATCATGACTGCCAATGCGCAGATTGGCGGAGGCCAGAAAATCGTTTATGTCGATTCGGAATACATCATGGAAAACATTCCGGAATATGCTGATGCTCAGGAAGAGCTGAACGCCCTGTCAACAAAATGGCAGAAGGAAGTGAAGGCTGTCTATGATAAGGTTTCGGAGATGTACAGCAAATACCAAACCGAAATGTTGCTTCTTTCCGAAGACCAGAAGCGTGCCCGCGAGCAGGCCATCGTCGACAAGGAACAGGAAGCCAAAAACTTGCAGATGCAGTATTTCGGCTCAGAAGGTCAGCTCTACCAAAAGCGTACGGAGTTGATTCAGCCCATTCAGGAGAAAGTGTACACTGCCATGAAGGAAGTCGCCCAGACCAAGAACTATGCCTTCATCTTCGATTTGGCTTCGGGTACCTCGGTGCTTTATGCCAACGACAAGAACGATGTCAGCGATGATGTGCTTGACCAGTTGGGCAATGTGATGCAGACTGTGCGTCGTGAAGACCGCCGTAGAACCGCCGCTGGAAATATCGGTGGCAACACGGGTGGCACTTCAGGAGTTAAAGGTGGCACTACTGGCGGAGCTACTGGAGGAAATAAAGGAGGCACCTCAGGCGGATCCAAAGGCGGTGAAGTAAAACCCAAGAAATAAAGGATTAATCGGTGAGTGAACGCAATTTATTCGTATCTTTGCCGCTCGAAACCGAAGTAAAATAGATTTAAATCATTAAATATCAATAAAATGAAAAGATTATTCAAAGTAATGTTTTTGGGCATCGCCCTGTTCGTGATGAGTGGAATGGCTAATGCTCAGGTGAAGTTGGCGCACGTCAATACCGCTGAAATCCTTGACGTTATGCCCGACAAGGCTAGCGCAGAGAAGTCATTGGAGAAGTATTATGGCGAGCTCCAGGCTCAGTTGGAGACTATGGCCAAGGAGTATCAAACCAAGATGCAAGACTACGAGGCTAACCAAGCCACCATGTCGAATCTGGTGAAGCAATCCAAGGAAAAGGAGATCATCGACCTCCAGACCCGTATCCAACAGTTCCAAGCCAATGCTGAGAACGAGTTTGAAGCCAAACGTGCCGAATTGCTGAAGCCCATCCTCGACAAGATTCAGAATGCCATTAACACTGTGGGTAAGGAAAAGGGTTACACTTACATCCTCGACCTTGCTACGGGTGCTGCTGTATATGTCGGTACCGATGCTGTTGATTGCACCAAGGATGTGAAAGCCAAATTGGGTATCAAGTAAGTAAGGAATACATTCCGATTATATAAAGACAGCCGGCTCAACGAGTCGGCTGTCTTTGTTTATTTGATGCTCTCTCTCTTGACTTTGGCAAAGCGTAGCAGTTTCAATATGCCCAAAGGTTTGTGGTCGTCCTTGTTGGCGAGGTTGAGATAAAGCCCGAACTTCTTCGCAATCGGGATCTTAAAGGTTTCGACGAACTCGATGAGGGTGCCGTCGGGGTCTTCCACGTAAGTGAAATGGCCGTTGGCATCGCCCATGCCGAAGTCGGCACCGCTGTCGCACACGAAGGGATGCCCCATGGCCTCGGCCTGTGCCTTGACGGCCTCCATGTTGCGTACGTCGAAACAGAGATGGATATAGCCTGGGTCGCCCCAATAGCGGCCTTCATAGAGTTTCTTGCCAGGCGCGTCGACGCTTTGGATGAGCTCAAGATGTGAGGTACCCATGATGCGGCTCAAAGGTCCTTCGATGGGTTTTGAACGTTCAAGAATGACACGGCGCAACTTGCCCTTGCCACCTTCGAGGACTTCCAAATCCTCGAAGACCCCTGTTTGGTCGAAGACTACTTTATCATATTCCAACAGTTGGGTGTAGAAGGGGAGGGAACGGTCGATGTCGCTTACACCGATGACAGCACCATTGGCACCGCCTGTGTTTTTCTCCTCATCGATGAAGACATAGTCGTCTTGCTCAAGTTGGAACAGGTTGCCACAGGGGTCTTTCATGAAGAACTGTTTCTGTCCAATCGGCGAAGTCGTGATTTTGCTGATGATGTCGAGCCCTTTATTAATAAAGGTGTTGTAGGCAGTCTCGATGTCAGGGGTTTTCACCTTGGCGATAAGGATGCCCAAATCGCCCATTTTTACGGGCTCTTTCAGGTAGTTGAGCTCACGGCCTTTGGGTTGCCAGATTTCGAAACCACCGCCGCCACGGATGTTGACAGCGATGCCAGAGCGACGCGGTTGGGGCTTGCCGCCCGTGTAAGGGAGCATGCGCTCCGCCACGCCCTCGTCATCGACGATTTTGATTTCGAAACCGAAGTTGTCGTAATACCATTTCCAGGCCTCCACGAAGTCGTTGACTCCGATGCCCACTTGCTGTATGCCGCAGATGACTTTTTCTTTCATAGTTGTCTTATTTTGGTCGGCGTTTCGACAGGCTCAACGACCTTAACTTTTGCAGGTCCCTGAGCCCGTCGAAGGGCCGTACTATTTTATGTAGCCGATATTTTTCTAGACAATTTATAATACAAAGGTAAGCAATATTTATGAATATATGCCATCAGCAACTCGCTGCGCCCGATGAGCTTACGGTGTTTCTGCCGCTTGATGGCACGCACGGCAATGGCACCGCATTTGTCCACATCGAGGCCGTTCGCTTGGCCAGCGTCCATCTTGGCATGGGCTGTGCCATCGCCCATCAGGGCGCTCTTGCTGATTTGTGTGTTGATGCGTCCCGGGATGAGGAAAGTGACGTTGATGTTGTCGTATTCCAGCTCCAACGACTCGTAAAAACCGAACAAAGCATGTTTGGCGGCACAATAAGCCGAACGCAATGGAAAACCGAAAAGCCCAGACAATGAAGTGGTTACGCTGAACTGAACGTGTTCTTTTGCCTTAATCATTTCCTTGAACTTTTTCACCAAATAAACACCGCTCATGAAGTCGATTTTCAGGATCTTTTCGTCTACGCTGAAGTCGGTGTCCAAGGCCTTTTCGCGCTGTGAGATGCCTGCGTTGAGCACGAAGAGGTCGATGCTGAGGCCTTGTTTTATCACATATTCGTATAGACGATCAATAGATGAATAATCATCCAATTGTGTCTCGGTAGCGAAGGCGCGCACACCATACTGCTCGCACATCTCCTTGGTCTTGTTGAGGTCGTCGATGCCTAAGCCCGTCAGCACGAGGTGGCAGCTTTCCTGGGCGAGATGCAAGGCAATGCTTTGCCCGATCCCCGTGCCGCCGCCTGTGACGAGAGCTGTTTTGTTTTTGAGGTCTAACATTTACTATGGGTTTAACTCTCTTTAGATTCCCTTCGGGAATGGAGTTCGTTGCTGTTTTCCTGCGGCGGCTTGTGACGCTTGCGAATAGGCATCTTGTTCTTGCCGCCGCTTGATAAGTAATGACTCATCTCTATTCCCGAAGAGAATCTCCATTTCCGCCTGCAAAGATAAAAATAATACCTTTACGTTGGGATAATCAATATATTTACTAATTTTGTGCTTCGAAAATCGGTCTCCCATAGATTCCAATCGCAATCTTCTGCGTGGAATGACATGGGAGCCCTTAAATCAAATCTTGAATTTTGAATCTTTAAATCTTAAATCTAAAAGAATGGACATTTTTGAAAGAATATCAAAGGATTCCGGTGGCCCGATTGGGCAATACCGCGAACGCGCCGACGGTTATTTCGCTTTTCCGCGTCTGGAAGGTGAACTGGGACCGCGCATGATTTTTGACGGCAGGGAAGTGCTCTGCTGGAGCTTGAACAATTATCTGGGCTTGGCCAATCACCCCGAGATTCGTCGCGTGGATGCCGAAGCCGCCGCCAAATACGGCCTTGCTGCCCCGATGGGTGCTCGTATGATGACAGGTCATACCCGTATGCACGAGCATTTCGAGCATGAACTGGCCGATTTCGAGAAGAAAGAAGCCGCCTATCTCTTTAACTTTGGTTATCAAGGCATTGTATCGACCATCGACACGTTGACCACGATGCATGATGTCATCGTATATGACAACGAAGCCCATGCCTGCCTGCTTGACGGAATTCGTCTGCATATCGGCAACAAGTACAAGTACCGCCACAACAACATGGAAGACCTTGAGAAGAAGCTGAAGGTCGCCACAGAGGTGGTAGCTAAGACAGGTGGCGGCATCCTTGTCATCACCGAGGGTGTGTATGGCATGACGGGCGCTTTGGGCGACCTGGCTGGCATCGTGGCCTTGAAGAAGAAATACAATTTCCGCATCCTCATCGACGATGCCCACGGCTTCGGCGTGATGGGTCCCAACGGTCGCGGCACCTCCGAGCATTTTGGCGTGATGGACGACATCGACATCTACATCGGTGCTTATGCTAAGGCTATGGCCATCATCGGTGGCTTTGTGGCTGGTCCGAAGTATGTGATTGAGTATCTGCGCTATAATATGCGCTCTCAAATGTATGCCAAGTCCTTGCCGTTGGCCATTGTGGAAGGTTGCGAGAAGCGTTTGGAAATCATCCGCAGTGCTGAGGGTGATGCCCTCCGCGCTCAATTGTGGAAGGTGACCCGTGCCTTGCAGAAGGGCTTCCGCGATTTGGGCTTCGACATTGGTCCTGCCGAGGCTTGCGTGACCCCAGTACACGTTCTGGGTGACGTGGTGCAGGCCACCAACATCGCCATGGACTTGCGCGAAAACTACCGCATCTTCTGCTCAGTCATCACTTATCCCGTCATTCCTAAGGGCATGATTATCTTCCGCATCATCCCGACGGCAGCGCACACGATGGACGATGTCAATTATACGCTGAATGCCTTCACTGAAGTCAAGGAAAAACTTGCCAAGGGCTTCTACGACGGTGATGAGGTGCCCAACATGGCCATCCCGTAATTGAGATGGAACAGAAGATTACACCTCCAAAGGCTGCCATCCATCCCCATGAGATGACGATGCACGGCCATACCCGTGTCGATAACTATTATTGGCTCAACGAACGCGAGAACCCAGAGGTTTTGGCTTATCTTGAAGCCGAGAACCAATATGCCGATGCCTGCATGAAGCCTACTGAACCGCTTCAGGAACAACTCTTTAAGGAGAAGACTGGCCGTATCAAGCAGGACGACAACTCGGTGCCTATCAAGATTCGGGATTATTACCACTACACGCGTTATGAAGAGGGGAAGGAATATCCCCTCTTTTGTCGCAAAAAACACAGCTTGGAGGCATCGGAGGAGATTCTTCTGGATTGTAATGTGTTGGCAGAAGGTCATGCTTTCTTTGATATTGGCGAGGTGAGTCTAAGCGAGGACGACAGGCTTTTGGCGTATTCGGTGGATACAGTAAGTCGCCGCATCTATACGGTGTATGTCAAGGACTTGGCATCGGGCGAGCTTGTGGGTGAACCTATCGAAAACACTTCGGGCAATGTGGTCTGGGCTAGTGACAATAAGACTTTGTTTTACGGCGTGAAGGATGAAACCTTGCGACCTTATAAAATCATGCGTCATCTTTTGGACACCAATCCGAGTGACGATGTGATGGTTTTTGAGGAAAAGGATGAGACATTTGTCACCTATATCAACAAGACGAAATCGAGGAAGTATCTGATAATTAGCTCGAATTCAACGCTATCATCGGAATGCCGTATTCTTGAGAGCAACCAGCCGGAAGGTGATTTTCGTGTTTTTCAGGAACGCCAGCCTGATATGCTGTATGGTATCGACCATTATCGCGAGCATTTCTATATCCAGACCAATGCTGACGGGGCGAAGAACTACAAGATTATGCGGACGCCCGTTGGAAAAACTGAGAAGTCGAATTGGGAAGAAGTCGTGCCACACCGCGAGCAAGTGATGATTGAAGGTGTGACGATTTTCGATAGGTTCTTCGTCATCGAGGAGCGCGAGGGCGGTTTGGTGAAGATTCGGGTGAAGACTTGGAACGGCGACACAGATTATTACATCGACTTTGGTGAGCCGACCTATACAGCTGGTGTGGGTGCCAATCCCGATTTTGAGGCTGTCACATTGCGCTATTCCTACAATTCCATGACCACTCCTTCGTCGGTTTATGAGTTTGACATGGAGAAACGCACCAAGACCTTGCTCAAGCGGCAGGAGATCGTAGGTGGCTATAACCCTGAAGACTATGTCACTGAGCGCTTGATGGCACCTTCGCATGATGGTGTGCTGGTGCCGATCTCGATTGTGTATAAGAAAGCTAAGGTCGATGAGCCTGTCGAAACGCCGAAAACAAAAGGTACGGGCCCTTCGACGGGCTCAGGGACCCTTGACCGTCCTCTTGTCCTTTATGGCTATGGCTCTTATGGCTCCAGCACAGATGCCTATTTCTCCTTGGCCCGTATCAGTCTTTTGGACCGTGGCTTCATTTGGGCTATTGCCCACATCCGAGGTGGAGAGGAGATGGGAAGGCAATGGTACGACGACGGCAAGATGTTGAACAAGAAGAACACCTTCCTCGATTTCATCGCCTGTGCCGAATACCTTATTAAAAAAGGTTATACTTCGTCGCAACAATTGTTTGCCATGGGAGGCAGTGCAGGAGGCCTTTTGGTGGGTGCCGTGACCAACATGCGCCCTGAGTTGTGGAAAGGCGTTGTTGCACAAGTGCCGTTTGTGGATGTCGTCACCACGATGCTCGACGAGAGCATTCCGCTCACCACGGGCGAGTATGACGAATGGGGCAATCCCAACGAGAAAAAATATTACGATTACATGTATTCCTATTCGCCCTACGACAATGTGGAGGCCAAGGATTATCCTGCCATGCTCATCACTACGGGATTGCACGACAGTCAGGTACAATATTGGGAGCCCGCCAAGTGGGCGGCCAAACTTCGTGCCTTGAAGACTGACAACAATCCGCTGTATCTGAAGACTGAGATGGATTATGGTCACGGCGGCGCTTCTGGACGTTTTGAAGGTTATAAGGAGGTCGCCTTGGAGTATGCTTTCATGCTTGATTTGCTGAAAGAAAGCTGAGATTCTGCAATTTTTTGTACTTTTGAAGCCTCAAATAATACGATATGAAAAGATTTGCATTGATATTATCCGCTATCTTTTTGACTTTTAGCGGTTTTGCACAGAATAAGTTCACCGAAAACGATGCCAAGCAGTTTTACCGCACCATGCAGGGCGATTATACGGTCATCGTGAATGATTCCACGACAGCTGCTGCACATTTCACGTCGATTTGGGAAAACATGGGTAATCCTTTCCAATGGCTGTATGTGGAGGTGGTGATGGATAAGAAGGTCATCCTGCAGAAAGTGCTTGAAGTGCAGCCGAAGACGGACAAGGTGTTTCGCGTCTATGTCCATGACTTGAAGAATCCTGAGCAATTTATGGGCAAGTGGGGCAACCGTAATTATTTCGACGGATTCACTGCCAACATTCTCAAAGGCGGAAAAAAGATTACTTTTGTGAAGACGCACGATTTCTCGTACCAAACCCAATGGGGTCGTTTCAGGGCTATTGATTGTTTCCCTCAAGGCGACCTGCTTCATTTCAAGTTTGTGCAGGAGGATGAACGTTTCTTCATCAAAAGGATGCCCAATCGAACAAACCGAATAATAGGCTATCAAGGCATCAAGGAATTGACAGACTAATAAAAAAGCGGCTATGCCGCTTTTTTCATTTCATTTTAAACACCCAAGCCGCCGTGCTCTTCAAGTCGGAGTGTTTCAGTCCGCTTGTGTCGATAAAGAGTTGGCCATCCTTGTATTTCCATGGTAAGGTTTTCGGGCAGCCAAGCAATGTGACTTTCATGTTGTCAGCGGGTTGGTCAAGATTCAGCACCAACTGGTCTTCAGGATATTCCAAAGCAATAGCATAGAGGGCATCTTTGCCTTGCGTATAGCAAATGTTGGGTTGCTTACAAGTGTAAGTGGCTTTCAGTCCCATGGTGGGCAGCATGCTACCCATCTGGAAGTCTTTCATCAACTGTTTTTCCATCTTTTTCGACGACCAATACAAGGCAATCGTGGCTTCGAGTTCGTCTTCTTCATAGAAGACCTCAATGCTGTGTTGACCAGTGTCGAGTTTCATCTTGCCAGTCTTTGTTTTTCTTGTGTCTTCAATGACAGTATTGCCATCAATAATGAGTTTTGCCTTGTCATCGGTTTGTATTTCAAAGGTATAAGTGTCGGCCATGCATGAGAATACGCCTTGCCAATGGGCTTGGAAGTGGTCGCAGCTGATGGCAGGATCGGGGGAGTTGCGTTTCCAATCAAAGTCGATTTGGGCATCATTGCGCGAGATCGTGACGGGTTTCATCTCGTAGAATTTCTTGTAAGGCCGCGTGCCATAAATGGCTCCTCCATTGATATTGAGCCATTTGCCAAGGTCTAAGAGACGTTCTTGTTGCAAAAGCGGAATCTTGCCGTCGGCTGCTGGTCCAACATTGAGCGTCATGCCGCCGCCTGCTGCCACGAGGACACAGAAGTGGCGGATGAGTTCATCGGAAGTCAGGTAGTTTTCCAAAGGCTCGTTGCGATTGAGACCAAAACTGCGCCCCAATCCGCGGCATTCAGCCCAAGGCCTATCAGTGAGTGTGATGCCCGCACTGTATTCAGGCGTGCGGAAACCGTGTTGTTGCCCATCGCCCCATCGGTCGTTGACGATGGCATCTTTGCCCACGGTGTTGTAGTACCATGAAATCAGTTCAGTGGCGTGCCATTGCTCCGCGCTGTTGCGCCATTCGCCGTCGGTGAAGATGACAGTGGGTTGGTAGCGTGTAATGAGTTCCTTGAATTGTGGAATCATGTGCGTATCGACATAAGTGCCGATGTTCTCGTCAGGGTCAACATACCAGCGGTGGATTTTGCTCGTCCACTCGGGTAGGGAATAGTAGAAGCCCATCTTGAGGCCTTGTTTGCGCACGGCCTCGGTCAGTTCGCCACAGATGTCGCGATGTGGCCCGACCTCTACAGAGTTCCAATTTGGCGCATATTGACTCGGCCATAGGCAGAAGCCGTCGTGGTGCTTCGAGACCAGCAAGACATACTTTGCTCCCGATTTCTTGAACAGCTCAGCCCATTCGTCAGGGTTCCAAAGTTCGGCTTTCCACATCGGTGCGAAGTCCTCGTATTTGAAGTCTTTGCCGTAGATGCGCTCTTGGAAGGCTTGGCGGTCATCGTTGGTCATCAGGCCGCGATAGTACCATTCGGCATAGCCCTCGAGGCTGGCGTAGGCAGGCACGGAATAGACACCCCAGTGGATGAAAATGCCCAGTTTGGCATCGGAGAACCACTGCGGATAGCCCCGTTCGTTGATGGATTCCCATGTGGGTTGGACTTGGGCAAACATAGTATTGCAGAAAAGCAATAAAGCAATGATATACAATAATTTGTGTTTCATGATGATGGGAGTGAATGAATTTTACGTTGCAAGAATACGCATTTTTCTTGAAATTTTGTAATTTTACCCCATCAAAAATGAGGAAATGAATATTTATCAACTCTTTCCACGGCTTTTCGGCAACAAACAAACCGAATTCCAATTGAACGGCAGCAAGGCCGAAAATGGCTGCGGCACCTTCAACGATATTGATGAAACCGCCCTTGAAGCCATCAAGGACTTGGGCTTTACCCATATTTGGCTGACGGGCATTTTGGAACACGCTTCTGAAAGCACAGGCACGCATCCTGATATTACTAAAGGCAAGGCTGGATCGCCATACGCTGTCACAGATTATCGTGCGGTTGACCCAGATTTAGGCACGAGGAAAGATTTTGAATCCTTGGTCGAACGCATCCATCAGCATGGAATGAGGGTAATCATCGACTTCATTCCCAATCACTTGGCACGACAGAACAAAGGCTTTGATGCTTGCAATTTCTATTATAGCGAAGGTCAAGGTTTTGTTTCGCCTCGTAGAGTTGCAGATCAGCCTTACGAGGAATTTCCTGCTAAGGCAACGGGCAACAATGTCTTTGTGCCAAATCCGTGCATCAACGATTGGTACGACACGGTCAAGTTAAACTATGACTGTCACGATACTTGGGAGAAGATGCTGGAGATTTTGCGCTTTTGGTGTGGCAAACAAGTCGATGGTTTCCGTGTGGACATGGCCGAGATGGTGCCCGTGGCCTTTTGGCGATGGCTCATCGAGAACTTACGGAAGGATTATAAGCCTTTGATGATTGCAGAAATCTA
>DAIOUZ010000041.1:18244-19170 GCA_036759285.1 Candidatus Limiplasma sp.
AGCCTTTCCTTGATGCAGGCTTCGATTATCTTTATGACAAAGTGGGTTTGTACAACACTTTGGAGCGCGTGCTTTGCGAAGGTCATGAGGCGAAGGAAATCAGTCAGGTGTGGAAAGACCTGGACGAGATGGATGCCCACATGTTGCGCTTTATGGAGAACCACGATGAGAAGCGTTTGGCCTCGCCGCAGTTTGTGGGCGATTCCTTTGCCGCCTTGCCCGCAGTGGCGCTTTCTGCATTGATGAACACGGGTCCTTTCATGGTTTACAATGGCCAAGAGAGTGGCGAAACGGCATCGGGTGCAGTGGGTTACAGCGGCGATGATGGTCGCACTTCCATCTTTGATTATTGCCACATGCCCGCGCATCAAAAGTGGATGAACGGTGGCAAATTCGATGGCGGTGGCTTTGATGACGCACAAAGGAAGTTGTTCAACTATTATCGTAACCTATTGCATTTCAAACAAGAACATTCTTCCATCAGCGAAGGCAAGTTCTATGATTTGATGTGGTGCAACCCTTGGTACATGAACTTTGACCCGCAGTTTGTCTATGCCTTCTTGCGCTTTTCGGATACGGAGCGTTTGCTGGTAGTGGTCAACTTTCATCGCAGCGAGCCCCGCGATGTGGAGGTAAAGATTCCGCACGATGCTTTGGCCCTAATGGGCCGAAGCAAGACCAATGAGTTCGATATGAACGACTTCGCCTCGGAGATGATTCCTGTGCATTTGGAACCCTCCGAGACGAAGGTTATTGATTTAGATTCGAGGGGAGTTGTGTTTGGGAATCTTTAAGATGGATCCTATTTGATTCCTTCGACGGTATAACCTAAGCCTTCAAGCAGTTTCAGCACACCTTTTTCGCCGCAGAGGTGACCTGCACCGACGACGAAAAGAGTCGGCTTTTCAGCCATCATGTCAGGCATC
>DAIOUZ010000041.1:19180-20022 GCA_036759285.1 Candidatus Limiplasma sp.
GGTGATCCAGTTTTGGTTACGGTTGTCAAGCAAGGCTGCCTCTTCCTCTGGGGTTGCGGCGCACGATCCCTCCATCTCTTCCTCTAAAACTGATTCAAGTTGTTGAAAATTCTGCGAGAAGTAGGCGGAAGTAATGCGGTCAACCAATTCCGTAGCCTCATCAAAATGGTCCACCAAACACATGAGGTCTTCCACTTGCTTTGGCAACTCTGAACCGTAGAGTACGTCCATCTGGAATTCGACGGTCTCAAATCCCTTGACGCTTTTGCCGTTTTGGAGGGCAAGTGTTTGGAAATAATTGTCAAGCAATTCCATGGGATTGAACGACTGGGTCTTTTTCATGTAAGATGCCAAAGAGAGGGTGGTGGAGAGGGTGACAGGCTTCATTTTCTCCATTTGTGCAGCGAAAGCCTCGTCTTCGAGATTTGTTCCTAATACCTCAAGCAATAAAGCATTTAACCGTGATAACTGTTCGGCACTAAGCAGCGAGGACAGGGTGACCCCTTCTGGTAACATTTGCGATTGGATTAATTGGGCAGCGTTTTCGGGCTTGAAAGCGTCCATCATGTCTAATTCACCGCAAACCTGATTGGTTTGCTCAATAGCTTGGCGCATACCTGGAATGCTGTCGGCAAACGATGCAGGAGCTAAATGGTAAGTGCCCACAATATAGCTGGGCGATTCGAGACCTTTGCCAGAAATACGGTAAAGGAGTTGCGCATGGGCGTTAAAGCCGAAACTGACGATAAGAGCCGCCAAAAGGAAAGTTTTTCTCATTTCTTATGAATTTAGTGGTTTGGAGGGCAAAAATAGAGATTATTTCCAAAAGTGTTACAAAATAT
>DAIOUZ010000042.1:0-4418 GCA_036759285.1 Candidatus Limiplasma sp.
ATGCTGAGCACTGACCACGGCCCGATTGAGACGCCCATTTTTATGCCGGTAGGCACTGCGGGTACGGTGAAAGCCTGCCATATTCGGGATGTGCATGATGAAGTGAAGGCGCAGATTATCTTGGGCAACACGTATCATCTGTATCTGCGTCCGGGCTTGGACGTGCTCGAAGCCGCTGGCGGCCTGCACAAGTTTAATGGATGGGATCGTCCGATACTGACGGATAGCGGTGGATTTCAGGTATTTTCTTTGACAGGCATCCGAAAGATGAAGGACGAAGGGGTGACGTTCCAGTCGCATATCGACGGCTCGCGGCATTTGTTTACGCCCGAGCGGGTGATGGACATCCAGCGCAGCATCGGTGCCGATATCATCATGGCTTTTGACGAATGCACGCCAGGTACGACCGATTACAACTATGCCAAGGAATCCATGGAGCGGACACATCGTTGGCTCGACCGTTGCTTCGACCGTTTCAATTCCACGGAGCCTAAATATGGCTATGAGCAGGCTTTGTTTCCCATCGTTCAAGGGTGTGTCTATCGCGATTTGCGTGAGCAGTCGGCGGAATATATAGCGGAAAAGAACGCGGATGGCAATGCCATCGGAGGTTTGGCTGTGGGCGAGCCCACAGAGAAGATGTATGAAATGATTGAGTTGGTGAACACCATTCTTCCACAGGACAAGCCACGTTATCTGATGGGGGTGGGAACTCCAGCCAACATTTTGGAAGGCATTTCGCGAGGCGTGGATATGTTTGATTGCGTGATGCCTACACGAAACGGGCGCAACGGCATGATTTTCACCTCCGAAGGCATCATCAACCTGAAAAACGAGAAGTGGAAACTCGACTTCTCGCCTGTCGACCCCAACGGCGAAACTTTCGTCGATGCACAATATACGAGGGCCTATCTGCGTCATTTGTTCGTCGCAGGCGAAATCCTCGGCCCGATGATTGCCAGCCTCCACAACATCGGATTCTACCTCTGGCTGGTGCGCGAGGCAAGGAAACACATCGTGGAAGGCGATTTCACCGAGTGGCGTGACATGATGCTGAAAAAGGTTGTCAAACGACTGTAAATGAGAAAGATAGACGCATATATTTTCAAAAAGTACCTTGGGACTTTTTTCTTTGCCATTTCGATGCTGATACTCGTCGTCATCATTTTCGATTTGTCGGAAAACATCGACAGCTTCCTGAAGCACAATGCGCCTTGGCAAAGAATCGTATTGGATTATTATGTCACTTCGATACCTTATTATATTAACCTGTTCATCCATCTGTTCGCCTTCATCTCCGTGGTATTTTTCACTTCCAAAATGGCGGCGCGTACTGAGATAGTGGCCATCTTGAGCAGTGGCATCAGTTTTTGGCGTTTTTTGTATCCTTATCTGTTGGCTTCCATTTCCATCGCTGTGATGTCTCTTTATTTAGGGAATTTTCTGATTCCTAGGACGAACGAGGTCCGACGAAAGTTTAAGGATGAGTATATGGAAAAACTGAGCCAAAGCGCTGGCCTCAATGTTCATGTTCAAGTCGGAAAAGATGAGTTCGTTTATGTGGAGTCTTATAGCATTTATAAGGAATACGGATTCAAATTTGCGTGGGAAAAATACGATGGCAATGAATTGAAGTTCAAGGCGATGTCGGATGTGATATATCATGACACGGTAGCCGAAAACAGTTGGCGCATCGACCCTTATGTCGTGCGTACCCTCGACGGGATGGAAGAAAGTCTTGCGATGGGCCGAAATCTGGACACTTTGATCAATCTTTTACCGACGGACTTGTATAATATGAAGGAGGATTTCGAGGAGATGAATTACTTTGAGCTCCGTGACCATATCCGAGGGATGAAGGAACGAGGCTCGGAAGGGGTGAAGGCTTACGAGGTGGAGATGCATCAAAGGATGTCGTCGCCTGCGGCAGTCATCATCCTCACACTTATCGGAGCCGCCTTGTCGAGCCGAAAAGTGAGGGGCGGCATCGGAATGCATTTGGGCATCGGTATCACCATCGCTTTCTCTTACATTCTGTTCATGCAGATTTCAAAATCCTTTGCCATTTCTGGCGGTCTTTCGCCTTTCCTCGCCGCTTGGATTCCCAATTTCATTTTCTGTGTGTTGGGAGTCTATCTATTGATAAAAGCACCAAAATAGGCTGATATTCAAAGGTTTATTATTTTTCTGCAAAAATTTTTGTCGCTTTTGCCGACTTTTCTTTATTTTAGCAACTTCTTATCATCCTAAAACAAGAGAATTATGCACATCGCAGTAGCAGGCAATATCGGCTCGGGGAAAACCACGCTTACGGGGCTCCTCGCCAAACACTTCAACTGGACGCCTCATTATGAAGAGGTTGAGCACAACCCTTACCTCGACAGCTTCTATGAGGACATGCAACGCTGGTCGTTCAACATTCAGATTTTCTTTCTCAACAGCCGTTTTCGTCAGGTGATGAATATCCGCAATAGCGGGGTGGATGTCATTCAGGACCGTACCATATATGAGGATGCACATATCTTTGCAGCCAACTTGTATTCTATGGGACTGATGGAGACACGCGACTATGAGAATTACCAGTCCTTGTTTGAGTTGATGACCAAGTTCCTGCAACCGCCCGACCTGCTGATTTATCTTCGTGCCTCGGTGCCGACATTGATTCGTCACATCGCCAAGCGCAATCGTGAGTTTGAGCAATCCATTAGCATCAGCTATTTGACCAACCTGAACGAGCGTTATGAGCAATGGATCAACAACTACCATGAAGGGAAACTCCTCATCATTGATACGGACAATATCGAATTGGAGAATCCTGAAGACTTGGGTACGGTCATCGACCGCATCGAAGGTTCACTTAACGGATTGTTTTGAATATGAAAGTTATAGGAATCATACCCTCACGTTATGCCTCGACTCGCTTCCCCAGCAAGCCTTTACACATGATTAAAGGGAAGACGATGATCCAACGTGTTTGGGAACAGGCTTGGAAATCGAAATTAGACGCTGTCGTAGTAGCCACCGATGACATACGCATCGCCGACGAAGTGTTGAAGTTTGGTGGACAATACGTGATGACAAACCCCAACCATCGCAGTGGCACCGATCGCTGTCGTGAAGCTTTGTATATGGTTGAGGGCCAATACGATGCTGTGGTCAATATACAAGGTGACGAGCCCTTCATCAATCCAGCCCAGATCAACCAAGTCATTGAGTTGATTGGCCGTGACGATACCCATCTGGCTTCCTTGGCCAAACGCATTGAAGAAAAGGACGAACTATTCAATCCTAACGTGGTGAAGGTGGTTATGGACAAGCAAGGTAACGCGTTGTATTTCAGCCGTAACCCCATACCTTTCATGCGCAATTTGGATCAGGAAAAATGGTTGCAGAAAGGTGAGTTCTACAAACATATCGGCCTGTATGCCTACAAGATTGACACATTGTGCCAAATCGCTGAAATGCATTCTACTACGCTCGAAACGGCTGAGTCGTTAGAGCAATTGCGCTGGTTGGAAAACGGTTTGAGTATCCGTATGGGCATCACGCCACATGACAGCCTATCTATTGACACGCAAGAAGATCTTAAAAAAGCCTTGCTATATGCTCAGAATCAACTGGTAGAATGAAATGATCTCCATTGCAGAAGCTATATCAGACCTGCTGTTTGTCAGGGATACCGTCGTGGTGCCTGGATTGGGCGCTTTTGTGCGCAAGCCATGCTCAGCCAAAGTGGATTTGGAGACCAACAGTTTTTCCATGCCTTCAAGCCAAATCAGTTTTGATGCAAGTTTGAGGGAAGAGAACGATATCATCATCAGATATTTGGTAGACAATTTCAAAATATCTGAAAACGAGGCCAAACGGTTGCTTTTCCATTTCGTTTCGGATAGCTTTAATAGCTTGAAGTCGGGTAACAAAGTGGTTTTGAAAGACATCGGCACTTTGTCGTTTGGCCCTGACAATGAAATCCTTTTTGAGCAAGACGAAAATGCCAATTACAACACGGATTCCTTTGGGTTGAGCGATTTCAAGTTGGAACCTATTGTTAGAGAGGAGGTTAAGGAGGAAATTGAGCAAAAGAAAGAGATAATTCCTGAAAATGTAGCTACGGAGACCGAAACTATAACAGAGCCTGAAACCGAACCAAAGCCTGAAGAGGACGGACCTGTTGAGATCGGCAAAGGTGTTTGGGCATTTATGTTAGGTTTAGTGCTCATTATGAGCGTTTTGCTCTATTTCAAAGTGTATCTGCATAAGGATGATTATAAGGAGCAAACCGCAGAAATGTCGACAGAGATGGATTTGGAACCTGTTGACCCAGAAGCTTTGGCTGAGGGAATGGCGGGCGAGATAATTGGACAGGTCATCAGGGAAGAAATGGTCACACCGCCAGTCCATGAGATAAGCAGAGACAC
>DAIOUZ010000042.1:4428-16227 GCA_036759285.1 Candidatus Limiplasma sp.
GCTGTTACGATAAGGAAGATTTTGCGCAGCGAGTGGTCGTCTCGTTGCAGAACAAGGGCTACCCAAATGCCTTTAAGGAAAAACATGGTGAAAGGTGGTTCGTGGCTTACGACCGTTACCATACAGAAGAGGAAGCACTTCAGGCTTTGAAGGAAATCAGAGAGGTCAGAGGCGATAAAGGATGGATTTTAAAGTGAGTCCCGTAGGGACTAAGATATTTTAGCAGGCGGTACAGCAAGACCCCCGCAGAAAAACAAAAGATATGTCAAAAAAGAACAAATTGGAACGGTTTGCCGAGAACAAGACCTTTGGGAACTTGTTCGAGTATTCCTATGAACGCATCATGAACGAGGGCTTTCCGCTTCAGGGAAAATGGCACGAGGAGTTTTTCCATAACGAGAACCCTATCGTGCTTGAGTTGGGTTGTGGCAAAGGGGAATACACGGTCGGGTTGGCGCGTGTGCATCCGGAGATTAATTATATAGGTGTCGACATCAAGGGCGCGAGGATTTGGAGAGGGTTGAAGCAGTCGAACGAGGAAGGGCTCAAGAATGTGGCATTTCTGCGTGCCCGTATCGACCAAATCGAGCATTTCTTCGACAAGGACGAAGTGTCGGAAATTTGGGTCACCTTCCCCGATCCGCATCCTGGCGAGGGTGTGCGCAATGCGAGACATCGCCTTACTTCGCCCGAGTTTCTCGACCGTTACCGCAAAATCGTTTCCCCCGACGGGGTGCTTAATCTGAAAACCGACAGTCCCATCATGTATGAGTTCACTTTGCATGAAGTGGTGGAGAAACAAGGGCTGCCGTTGCTGTACGCTACCGATGACCTCTATGCCAATGACGACAACCTCGAGGTGAAGACCATCCGCACCTTCTATGAGCAGATGTGGCTCGACCAAGGACTCACCATCAAATACATCCGATTCAAGATAAATCCCTGAATCTTTAAATCTTAAATTTTGAATCTTAAAAAGACGAACTATGTATACAGAAGATCAACAACTCTACATTGCCCATTGCGATAATGGCCCCATCTACATGGTTGGGAAAATGGCCAATAGGCACGGATTGATAGCAGGTGCCACGGGTACAGGCAAGACGGTGACCTTACAGGTGCTGGCCGAGTCGTTTTGCCAGGCTGGCGTCCCTTGTTTCATGGCTGACATGAAGGGCGACCTGTCAGGAATCAGCCAAGCGGGACAGATGAGTAGTTTCATCGAGAAACGCTGTCCGGAATTCGGCATCGAGAATCCTCAGTTCCATGGCTGCCCGACACGTTTCTTTGACGTGTTTGGCGAGCAAGGCCATCCTTTGAGGGCTACCATCTCCGACATGGGACCACAACTCTTGTCGCGTCTTTTGGGACTGAACGAGACCCAAACCGGCATTTTGAACATCGTGTTCAAGATTGCTGATGATAGAGGATTGCTTCTCATTGATATGAAGGACCTGCGCATGATGCTGGACTATGTGGCAAAGAATGCAAAAGAGTTCACCACAACTTACGGAACCATCACTTCGGTGAGTGTGGGTGCCATCCAGCGTGCATTGTTGGCATTGGAAGCCGAGGGTGCCGAGAAGTTTTTCGGCGAGCCTTCGTTCAACGTGTTTGATTTCCTTCAAACGGAAGGTGGGCTCGGCGTGATGAATGTATTGGCTGCTGACAAGCTGATGCTGAATCCCAAGCTTTATTCTACGTTTTTGCTTTGGCTGTTGAGTGAGCTCTATACCCAATTGCCCGAGGTGGGTGATTTGGCTCTGCCCAAGTTGATTTTCTTCTTCGATGAAGCGCACATGCTCTTCAAGGACACTTCGAAGGCTTTGGTCGACAAGATCGAGCAAGTCATTCGTCTGGTGCGCTCGAAAGGTGTAGGTGTCTATTTTGTGACGCAAAGTCCTGACGACATCCCCGAAGCCATCGCTGGGCAGTTGGGCAATCGTATCCTTCACGGGTTGAGAGCTTACACCCCCAAGGAACAGAAAACCGTTAAGGCGGCTGCCCAAACCTTCCGTGCCAATCCTAGCTTCAACACTGAGGCTGCTATCCTGGAATTGGGTACAGGTGAGGCCTTGGTCTCGCTGCTGGATGAGAAAGGTGCGCCCTGCATCGTGGAACGTGCCAAGATTCTCTTCCCGCTCAGCCAAATTGGTGCCATCACCGACGACCAGCGCAATGCGTTGATTCGAAATTCACGCTTGTACGGTATCTATGATAAGAGCTTCGACAGGGAAAGTGCCTACGAACTTCTTGTAGCAGAGCGGAAGCAAGAAGAGAAGCGCGAACGTGAAGAGGCTGAAGCAGAAGAGAAACGTAAGGCGAAAGAGGCTCGTGAGCGTGAAAAGTCAAAATCAACGAGCAAGTCTTCGAGTACAAGGAAGAAAAAATCAGCTGGGGCCAAAGCCTTGGAGAAGACCTTGAACACAACGGCCACAACCATCGGGCGCAGTCTTGGCAATAAGATTGTGCGCTCCATCCTCGGAGGCATTTTCAAGAAGTGAGGTTGAAAAGAATCTACAAAAAAAAGCCTGCGACGTCATCGCAGGCTTTTTCTTTGCTATTGTTTGGTTATTATTCCACCACAATCTTCTGGGTCTTCACATCATTGTCATCGATGAGGCGAAGCATGTAGACACCGCTGCTCATATTGATGGGCTTGTTGAAGCTACCATTGATGGTCTCGGTGCTGAGGATACGGCCAGTCAGGTCGATCACTTGGAGGGTGGCTATGCCTTCGTTGGCGATGACGAATTCATCGTTGGCGATAAAGGCAAAGCTTTCACTGTTACCATTTTCGTTTTCTTCGGGTGAGAAGACCAGTCTGAAACGTGAAGTGTAGTCGGTGGTCTTGGCCTCGAAGGTGTAGGTAGGATTGACAAGCAGGTCGACATTGTTGCCCGTCAGGTTGTCAATCAGGTGGAGATAATCAGCTTCCATGTCCTGGAGGGTCACGGAAAGTGTATAAGTGCCGTTTTTGTCAGTCTTGAAGTTGACGGCTTGTTCGTCATCGTTGCAAACGACGATGGCCAATTCTTCCTTATCCTTGGCGGCAAAGATCTTGGTGCGATTGTCTCTGAGGGAGATCTTCTCGAAGTCGTTGCCTTCGTTGCGCTTCACCAACAAACGGTCGGAGATTTTGCCATTTTCCAGAACTTCAACACAAATGCTTCCCGTCTTTTCGGTTTCAGTACGCCTTTTAGCGGTATTGAAAGTGACAGAGGCATTGGCGGAGGTGGCCTTCACGAAGATACCTTCAGCGGGTTTCAGGGGATTTGTCGAAGAAACCTCGCTCACCATCAAATCGTCGGCAGTGCCATTCATTCTGTAGCAACCCTCTTCCACGTCTACTGTGGTAAGGGAAGTGATGTTATGTGCGTAAGGATTGCCAATGAGATTGAATCCTTTCAAATGAGCACCTACATAGCTTAACTGATTGATAGTAACGTCTACAGTACCGTTCTTAAGAGCACCGGCAAATCCTAATGTGACGTTTTCGCTATTGGCATAGAGATAGCCTTTACCGTTTTCCAATTGAGTGAAATTGTTGCTTTCAAGCTTCTGATTGATCCAATAATAGGTGGGCTCATCATAATAATAGAGGTCGTATGTGTTGGTGAGCAAGTTTTCCACGCTAGTTACGTCGGTGTTGCCTGCAAGCGATGCTGAAATAAGATACCAGCCGTCTTCGTCAGAGTTGTAGGCAATAATGTTCTTCTGAACCGTGGCCAAAAGACCATCTTGATGATGCATGAGTTGACCGCCATCTTCGACGATGAGGTTGGCAGCAGTGCCTCTGTTGGTTACGGTGCCGTTGACAGACATGATGTTGCCAGGTTTCACCGAGAGAGTGTAACGGCTGATGATGGTAAGCGTATTGACTTCAGCGGGGATGTTCAAGTCACAGTCTGCGACGATGACGACATTAGCACCAAGACTGGGAACCCAGTTGCCGGTATTGTTCCAATCGGCATCGTTTCCACTGACGAAGAAATTGCGCTCTTGCTTGTTTGTGAAATAGGTCCAGTTGCTATAGTTGGAAAGGTTGGGAACGTAAAATGGAGTGTTGCCGTTAATGCCTGAAAACACATTGCTTACACTTGCTCCAGGTCTAAATGTGGCCGGAGTTAATCCATAATAATAGATGGCCTGGATGTTCGAACAACCTTTGAAAACATCGGGGAAGAAATATGGGAAGTCGCCAGGGATAACCAAATCTCCATTAAATCCTGAGCAGCCTTCAAAGATTCCTGATCTAAAGTTAGTAACGGACTTTGGAATGATTAAGTCACCAGTGAATCCGCTACAGTTTTTGAAAGCATAATTAGAAATTCTATAAACCGTATTTGGAATTACCAAGGGACCGGTAAAACCACAATCTTCGAATGCGTTGGCACCAATATAGGTCAATGCGCTGGGTAATGTCAAAGTGCCAGTGAGATGGGTGCAATAATAGAAAGTCGAACTTTGAATTGAAGTTACTCCTTCAGGAATGATCAAATCTCCTTGTAAATTACTGCATTCGTAAAAGGCTGATTCGCCGATGGTTGTCAAAGATTCGCTTAAAGTTAGAGTTCCCGTAAAACCAGTGCAATGTGCAAAGGCTCCAACTCCAATAGTTGTTACAGTATTTGGGATGACTATGTCGCCTGTCAGACCATAGCAATTATTGAATGTATAATTGCCAATGCCAGTCACCGTATAAGTAATTCCATCGTGTTCTACAGTTTCAGGGATGGTGATATTTCCCGTAGGTGGATTTGTGCCATAGGGTTCGGCCGAACTGCTTTCTCTTGGGACCAAACTCACATAGTGAAGTGAGTTGTTAGTTTTTTTGTAATACAATAATTGGCCCGTTGAACAAACTTCAGAAAAGTCATAAATAGCGCGTTCGCAATCATCATTTTGAAGATCGTCATGATGCGCATTTGCATTCGTAGCCCCGATAATACTCACCATCAGGACAAATAGGGTCATTGTTGCAACCCTTTTCCAAGGTAATTTTTTTACTTGCATGTTATCTTGTTTTAATTTAATTATTTGATATTCAATTTATTATAAAAATAACTTCTTTTTTCTCTTTTGCATGACAAACAGCGTGCAAAAATAGTAATTTTTCTCATTGTGCAATAAGAAGTTAGAAAATTTTTTGCAATATTGTTTTGGTTGTTTTTTGTGTCCTTTTAGTCGTTTCCGATTTCCTTCAGCATGGGAACAAATTTAAACCCTCCGAAAGCCTCTTTTTTTAATGTGCCATCCTCCATTTTGGTGATGCGCATCATGGTTTGCCCTTCGTTTTCGGCATCGTCCAAAGGAATGACCATGATGCCGGAGGTCTTCAATTGCTCAATGAGGTTTTCAGGGATGCTAGGAGCTCCAGCTGTGATGATGATACGGTCAAAAGGGGCATAGGTGGGTAATCCGTCGAACCCGTCGCCCAAGAATGTCTTGACACGGAAAGACAATTGGTCCAATATCTCCTTGGTCTTGAAATACAGGTTGCGCTGTCGCTCGATGGTGAACACCTTAGCTCCCATGGCAGCCAACACACAAGCCTGATAACCAGAACCCGTTCCGATTTCAAGTACTTTCATGCCTTCCTCGACTTGCAACAGTTGGGACTGAAAAGCTACCGTGTGGGGTTGCGAGATGGTCTGCCCCGAACCAATAGGGAAGGCCTTGTCTTGATAGGCCAGTTCGACAAAGGAGGAGTCAAGGAAGATGTGGCGCGGCACTTCGTTGATGGCCGACAAAACGGTTTCATCGTTGATGCCTTTGGTGCGCAACAGGTCAACGAGTTGCTTGCGCAAGCCTTTGTGACGGTAATTGTCTTCTACATTTGTGGTCATAGGTGGTTTTCGGTCCTTCGACAAGCTCAGGGACCTCAGCTTTTTTCGTTTTGTGGCGCGAAATTACGGCAAACCGAACGATAAATGTGCTATTTTTGCCGAAATTTTTTGATTATGTTGAAAATTGGCGTTTTAGGTGCTGGGCATCTGGGTAAGATTCATCTCAACTGCATCAAACAAATAGAGCAATATGACCTGGTCGGATTTTATGATCCTGATGGCGTGACGGCGCAGCAGGTGGAAGAAGAGTTGCAAGTGAAGAGCTTTGACTCTATCGATGCATTGATTGAGGCCGTGGATGTGGTGGATATCGTGACGCCGACCATCCGCCATTTCGAGTGTGCCTCCAAAGCGTTACAGAAACGCAGGCATGTCTTTATTGAGAAGCCCATTGTGGCAACACCCGATGAGGCCAATGCCTTGAAACAGCTCGCTGACGAGGCTGGCGTGAAGGTGCAGGTGGGCCATGTTGAGCGGTTCAATCCGGCGTTCATTGCCGCGGAACCTTTCATCACCGAGCCTTTGTTTGTTGAAGCGCACCGTCTTGCCTTATTCAACCCGCGTGGCACCGATGTGCCAGTCGTCCTGGATCTTATGATACATGACCTCGACATTCTTCTGACCATAGTACATTCTCCAGTCGCCCATGTCAGTGCCAACGGCGTAAGCATTGTCAGCACCACCTCCGACATCGCCAACGTTCGTTTGGAGTTTGAGAACGGTGCCGTCGCCAACCTAACGGCTTCGCGCCTTTCGTTGAAGAACATGCGCAAGACCCGCATCTTCCAACGGGATGCTTACATCACCGTCGATTTCCTTGACAAGGTAGCCGAAATCACCCGTATCAAGGATGAAATTGACGACAGCAACCCGCTGTCGGCGACCATTACCTTGGGCGATGGTACTGAGAAACAGATTACTTTCGAACGTCCCGAAATCCATCCCATCAATGCCATCAAGACGGAGTTGGAAAGCTTTTATGGCGCCATCGTCCACAATACTACGCCTGCAGTCACGATTGAGGATGGAATCAATGTGCTGAAACTGGCTTATCGCATCCTTGATGCGGTCAATGCCTCTATTGCTAAGGTGAATGCGAAGGATTGAAATATTACTTCCTATGAAACAATAATAGGCCATCTGTTTCGTTATCCTACAAAGATTAGTTTTATGACGAGAAATTTTACCATTTTCAGCTTGCTGGGTCTTGCTTTCCTGTCGCTGGCATTCGCTTCTTGCAAGAAATTTGAGGGTGGGCAAACCACACCTTCTTTTATTCATATTGATTCGATCTCAGTCAGTGGCGATTATTTTGTGTATGGTGCCGCTACACACAAAATCACGGATGCCTGGGTGTATGTCGATGACCAGCTTATAGGTGTTTATGAGCTTCCGGCAACCTTCCCTGTGCTGAAGAAAGGCCCCCACAAGGTAAGCATCTATGGCGGCATCAAGGTGGATGGAAGATCCACGGCGCGAAATACCTATCCGTTTTATAAGCCCTTGGTCTATCAACAGTTGAATCTGGTCGAAGACAGCATCGTGAATCTGCAGCCAGTGCTCAGTTATTATCCCATTGGTGAAGGGACCGATTTCGCATGGCGTGAGGATTTTGAGAATGCCAATACCTTATTAAAAGACACCGGCAGTGACACGAGTGCCATTCGTATTACAGGTCCAGAGGCTTGGCATTCGGTCAACTCGTTTTGGTCGGGCAAGGTGGAGTTACCGCCTGATTCCTTGGACTTTACATTGGTCAATGCTGACGACTTGACTTTTTATTCCGACATCCCAAATGGCGTGTATTGCATGTTGGAAATGGACTACAATTGCAACGACACATTCTTCGTCGGTGTGCAATATTACAAGCAATACCAGCTTGTGAAATGGCCTTTGGTGAAGGTGACGCCTACCGACAAGGAGCATGACAAACCGCAAAGGTGGAACAAGATTTACATCAACATTGGGCCGACTATCAACGAAAACTATGAGGCTTCTTATTTCAGGATATACTTTACTTCCGACTTGACTACTGAATATGATTTGTACTATGGCAATGTATATCATCCGATTAACGAGCCTCGTTATTATTATTTCGACAATCTGAAATTGCTCTATCGTCCGTTATGAACAAGAAAAAGCTGACCACCCTGTATTTTGTTGCGGATTGGATTGCCTCCATTCTGGCTTGGACGTTGTTCTATTTTTTCAGAAAAGCCCACGAGGACCTCTATATCAATTATTGGGATAGAATCACCTATTCCTTGTCAACACCTAGTTTTTGGTTGGGAGTCATCTTCATTCCCATTTCCTGGCTCATCCTTCATGCGGTGACGGGCGCTTACGAGAAGGTGTACCAGAAGTCGAGGCTGAAGGAACTCGGGCAGACGTTTTTCATCACCCTGTTAGGCGTGGTTGTGCTTTTCTTCGTGGTCATCCTTGACGATCAAGTAGCTTCCTATAAATCTTATTATCAGTCATTTATCGCGCTATTTACGTTTCAGTTTGTGATGACCTACATCCCTCGTGTCATCATCACCACCTCGGTGATTTCGCGGATTCGGAGCAAGAAAATCGGGTTCAACACACTGATTGTGGGCAGCAACGACAACGCCTGTGCCATCTACAAGGAAATCGAGAACGAGGTGAAACCTTCGGGTAGGAGATTGATAGGCTTTCTCAATGTGTACGACAAAAAGGAGTACAAGTTAGGTGAGTTTTTGCCCCGTCTTGGCTCGTATCACGAGATTGAGAAGATTGTGAAGGAAAACAATGTGGAAGAGGTGATCATTGCTATTGAGCGTTCGGAAGTGGAGACGATGAAGGTTTTGCTTTCGGTGGTCGACATGAAGGATGTCAACGTGAAAATCATTCCGGCCATGCAGGACTTGGTGTTTGGAACGGTGAAGCAGTCGGCCATCTGGCAGGCACCTTTGGTGCAGGTCACGCCCGAGCTGATGCCTGTCTGGCAACGTGTGGTCAAGCGCGTGTTCGATATTGTGGCTTCGGTGTTTGCTCTAGTCATCCTTTCACCTGTGTTCCTTGTTTGCGCCATCATCGTGAAGGCCACCTCAAAAGGCCCTGTCTTCTATGTTCAAGAGCGTATCGGCAAGGGTGGCAAACCCTTCAATATGGCCAAGTTCCGTAGCATGAGGGTGGACGCGGAGGCGAGCGGTACGCCCATGCTTTCGAGCGACGACGATCCGCGCATTACCCCGTTTGGCAAGTTCATGCGCAAGGTGCGCCTTGACGAGATTCCGCAGTTCTGGACCGTGCTGAAAGGCGACATGTCTTTGGTGGGCTACCGTCCCGAACGTCAGTATTTCATCGACAAAATCATGGAAACCGCGCCTTACTATCGTCTCCTGCTGAAGGTGAAGCCAGGCATCACCAGCTGGGGTGAGGTGAAGTACGGTTATGCCGAGAACGTCGAAGAGATGATTGCGCGATTGAAATACGATGTGCTTTACATCGAGAATGTCAGTCTCGCCCTGGATATCAAGATTTTGATTTACACGGTTTTGATTGTCATTCAAGGACGAGGAAAATAATTGTAGAGACACATGATGTGCCTCTACAATCTGTGTAAATCCGTTTAATCTGTGTTTTATATCACACCGCGTTCCAGCAAAGTCATGATGGTTTCGATTTCATCATCTTCTGGGTTGTTGTGCGGGTCGTACTCCGTCTTCAGGTTGTAGCCCCACAGGCGTGCAAAGCCTTGGTAGAAAAAGGCACGCACTTTGCCGCGCAGTTCCTGAACGACTTGGTAGGAAGTGTTGCCCGTCTCGCGATCGATAAGGCGGATGAGGATGAGACCTTGTGTGATGGTCAGCTCCTTCAACTCCTCTGTGTATTGGTCGGTAATCTCCTTTTCCGCTTGTTTCATCAGGCGGTTGCGTTCGTTTTTGTCGGAAACGTTCGCCAACACGGAGTCGTATTCCTGCATCTTGGCACCGGCTAGTTTGGCATAGGGATACACTTTCTTCACATTGCTGGCCAAACGACGGCCTTGACGGGTGTCTATGATTTGCAAATAACGTTGCATGAGGTCAATGTCGACTTCCGGCAGGTATACTATTAATAAGGTGTCGCCGTTTTCATCAATCTTTCCGTACACCACTTCGCCTTTGATGGGTTCGTCAGGGTTGGAGAAATCGATGACGCTCGATTTTGGTGTCGAATTAGTGCGTTTGAGGGTGTAGGTCTTCGGTTGTCCCATCAATTGTGCAAAGCTCGAAAAGGTTATCAGGGCGATCAGTGCGGTCAGAACGATTCTTTTCATAACGTTTTCTCCTTAGTTATATTAATCCAACGTGGATGTTTATGCAAGTATTGTGCCAAAAAAAGCATCGAACCTAAATTCGATGCTTTTTTGATGAAATGCTTTTTTTGTCTCAATCTCCGACATGAAGCTTTTGCATCCCCGATTTCTCCAGTTTCGCCTCAGCATAGTCGCGATCAATCACCAACTCTGTGGCATTGATGTCGGACGGCAGTTCAAACATGGCATCGTTAAGGATGGCTTCCATGATGGAACGCAGGCCACGTGCACCCACCTTGAACTCGATGGCTTTCTCCACCACGAAATCAAGTACTTCCTCCTTGATGACCAAGTTGATATGGTCCATGGCAAAGAGTTTTTGGAACTGTTTCACTAGGGCGTTCTTGGGTTCGGTGAGGATACGTTTCAGCGCGTCCTTGTCCAAAGGATTGAGGTGGGTGATGATGGGCAGACGACCGACGATTTCGGGGATGAGGCCATATTTCTTCAGGTCAGCAGGCGAGAGGTATTGTAACATGTTGTCCTTGTCCAAAGCCTCGTTGCCGCCTGTACCATAACCGATGACGTTGGTGCGTTTGCGTGCCGCGATGAGGCGCTCGATGCCGTCGAAGGCGCCACCGGCGATGAAGAGAATGTCTTTCGTGTTGACGGCAATCATCTTCTGCTCAGGGTGCTTGCGTCCACCTTGTGGTGGCACGTTGACGACCGAGCCTTCCAACAGCTTCAGCATGGCTTGCTGCACACCTTCACCTGATACGTCGCGGGTGATGCTGGGGTTGTCGCTCTTACGGGCAATCTTGTCAATCTCGTCGATGAAGACAATGCCGCGCTCGGTGGCGGCAACATCGTAGTCGGCTGCCTGCAGCAGCTTGACGAGGATGTTCTCCACATCTTCGCCTACATAACCTGCCTCGGTGAGCACAGTGGCATCAGCGATGGCGAAAGGTACGTTAAGCATTTTGGCGATGGTGCGGGCCAACAAGGTCTTACCCGTACCCGTCTGTAGTGGTTGTAGACCGCCACGGCCAAGGTGCGCTTGGCTTCGTCTTGCCCGATGACATACTGGTCCAAAAAGGCCTTGATTTCGGCGGGTTTCTTCAGGGTGAAACCTTTGGAATTAAAACTTCTGCCGCCTTCACCAAATTGTTCCTTGACGATGAGATGGGCTTGCTCGGCGCAGTTGTCGCAAATCTCGGCATCAATGCCTTGGATGAGCAGACGGACTTCCGTCGCTTTCCTGCCGCAGAAGGCACAAACACCTGACTTTTTTGCCATAGATTAAGCTTGTTTGTTCTTGATGAGCACTTCGTCGATCATGCCGTATTCCTTGGCTTCGGCAGCGGTCATCCAGTAGTCACGGTCGGAGTCGGCCCACACCTTGTCATAGGTCTGGCCTGAATGCAGAGCGATGATTTCGTAGAGTTCCTTCTTCAGCTTCTGAATCTCACGCGCCGTGATTTCAATCTCGGTGGCTTGACCTTCCACGCCGCCCATGGGCTGGTGGATCATGATGCGGGAATGCGGCAGGGCTGAACGCTTGCCTTTGGTTCCGGCGCACATCAGTACGGCGGCCATCGAAGCGGCCATGCCCGTGCAGATAGTAGCTACGTCAGGGCGGATGAACTGCATGGTGTCGTAGATGCCCAAACCAGCGTAAACGCTGCC
>DAIOUZ010000042.1:16237-19621 GCA_036759285.1 Candidatus Limiplasma sp.
CACCAGGCGAGTTGAGGTAGATCTGGATGTCGCGCTTCGAGTCGGTCGACTCAAGGAAAAGCAGCTGGGCTTGGATGATGTTGGCAACGTAGTCGTCGATGGCGGTGCCTAGGAAGATGATACGGTCCATCATCAAGCGGCTGAACACGTCCATCTGTGCCACGTTGAGCTGACGCTCCTCGATAACGGTAGGGCTGATGTAGCCGCTGTTGTTGATTTTGGAGATGTATTGCTCAAGACCGAGGGTATTCAACCCCACATGCTTTGTCGCATATTTGAAAAATTCGTTGTTCATTTTGTTTTGTTCGAATAGTTTATGAGTTATAGAGTTCTTTTAGTTGCCTATGGATGATGGCTTATGGCCTATGGCTCGCTTCACTAAAGGGGCAAAGCCTTAGCCTTTTGCCAAAGCGGGCCATAGGCTATAGGCCATAAGCCATAGTTTTTACTTGGTTTTCCGCTCCTCTTCCAGTTTCTTCATGAAGTCGGTGGCAGTGGTCTCAGTGAAGTTGATATTCATCTTGCCCTTGAGGAAGGCAGTCATCTTAATGTCAGCCAATTGGTTCTTCAGCTGCTCGTTTTGTTGACCGTCCTTGAGGTAGTTGGCGGCAATCTTGTCCAAATTGGCCTTCAGGTCGTCTTCCACGGTGTTGTAGTCGATGCCAGGGAAGATTTGCTTCAGCACGAAGTTCTTCAGTTCCTCGTCGGTGATGATGAGCTCGGGATTGGCTTTCACGATGGTGTCTTCGATGAGCTGCCAACGCAGGCCTTTGACGTAGTCTTTCTCGTAGTTCTTTTCCACATCCTCAGGGGTGATTTTGCCTTGGCTGTTTTCAACGATCCAACGCTTCATGAAAGCATCGGGCAGTTCAAACTTGACGGCGGCCACCAGTTCGTCAATCATCTTGTTGAAGAGGATGGGGTCGGTCTCGGCTTCATGCTGCTTCTCCATCTCTGCTTTGACGGCTTTCTTGAAGGCGTCGAGGTCCTTGATATCGTCGTTGGGGAAGATTTTCTTGAAGAAATCCTCGTTCAGTTCTGGTTTTTCGTTGCGGATGGCATCGTCAAGGATGATGTTGAAATCGCTGCCGGCGGGAGCATCTTCACCCAACACTTTAGCGGCGGCTTCCTCGCTTTCGAGCGCCTTGGCAAAGTTGAAGATGAACTCGGAGCCCACTTCCTTACCGATGAGTTGCTTGCGGCATTTCTTGTCTTTGATTTGGTCCATGTGGATGTAAAGGCCATCCTTTTGGAAACCGTCTTCCACTTCCTTGCCGTCTTTGGCCTCACGCACTTTCATCTCGATGCGGTCGTTTTCGCCTACGGTTTCGGGATGGGAGGTGTTGGGGTTGCGGTTGACGATGTCTTCAATGACTTTTTCCACTTCCTCGTCAGTGGGGACGATATGATAGAAGTCGACCATCGTGTTCGTGTAGTCGACATTGATTTCGGGACGAAGGGCGGCTTCAAAGTAGAAGTCGATGTTGTCTTCCTTCTCAAGGTCGGCAGGTTGCTGCATCTCAGGGTCGCTGAGCGGATAACCGATGAGGTCGAGCTTGTTGTCGACAATATGCTTGTTGAGGTTGTCGGAAACGACCGTATTCAAAGCTTCCATTTTGGCGCTGGCGCCGTATATCTTCTTAATCATGCCCATGGGCACCATGCCGGGACGGAATCCAGGGACATTGGCTTTATGTCTCATTTGCCTTAAGGTCTTTTCAACCATTTCTTCGTAATCGGCTTTCTCAACATTAATCTTGATGGAGATGAGGTTGTCTCCTTTTGTGCTTTGTGTGATGTTCATTTCTATATTATTGATTGTCTTTAACTTGTGCGGATGAAGGGACTCGAACCCTTACTTCGTGAGAAACTAGATCCTAAGTCTAGCGCGTCTACCAATTCCGCCACACCCGCGATTTTGGAGCGGCAAAGATACAACAATTTTTTTAATGCTGAATGCTGAATGCGGAATTATGAATGGCACTCCACATTCTGCATTCCACATTCAGCATTCAGCATTCCAAATTAGTTCTTCACGTCCAAAGCTTCTCGAAGTGCATTCCCAATGAGCATGAAAGCCAACACCAAGAGCATAATGGCGATGCCAGGCAAGATGGCCAGGTAGGCTGCATCGAGGATAATGAAGGCATAGTTCTCCTTGATCATGCTGCCCCACGAAGGCATGGGAGGCTGAACGCCAATGCCCAAAAAACTCAAACCTGCTTCAAGAAGGATGGCCGAAGCAAAGTTGGCCGCCGAGACCACGATGATGGGGTTGAGGATATTGGGAAGGATGTGTTTGAAGATGATGCGTAAATTCTTGAATCCCAAGGCACGACCTGCTTCGACAAAAGTGGTCTCGCGGATGGAGAGGATCTGTCCACGCACGATACGAGCCACCTCCACCCACATGGTCAATCCAACAGCGATGAAGACCTGGGCAATGCCTTTGCCCAAGGCAAAAGTAATGGCGATGACGAGGAGTAGGGTAGGGATGGACCATACCACGTTGATGAACCATACCACCGCATCATCGACCTTACCGCGAAAGAATCCGCCCAAACTACCCATCACGATGCCGATCATGAGGCTCAACAACACCGCGATGAATCCTACAGTCAAACTGATGCGGCTACCCAAAACCAAACGGCTGAGGAAGTCACGTCCAAACTGGTCAGTGCCCAGCAGGAACTTGCGATGTTTTACGCAATGGCTCCTAATATAGTTGTCAGCTTCCTCTGCCGAAATAAAAGCTAAGGCCCCTGAGCCCGTCGATACTAAGGCCCCTGAGCCCGTCGACATTAAGGTCCCTGAGCCCGTCGAAGGGCCGACCTTTATAAGTTCCCGGTTATCAACAACCTCCGTCCTTACATTTAGGCTTTCCTCGCTTTGATAGAGGTAAACTGTCGTTTGGTTTGCATCAACATGAATACTGTCAAATGGCAAGTAAATGCAGTCGTCAGGGCGGCCATTAAACAGGAACTGGAAGAATGGTGTTTTGGCCGGTGGCGTTTCCTTGGGCAGCATCAGCATGTCGACTTCAAAACCGGGCTTTTTGGTGCTGATTTCAAGAATCTGCCTATTGGCGTTGGGTGTCTTGTCAGGAATGATGACGTAAGCAAACAAAGCCAACAAAGCCCAAAGGATGACAAAGCCACAGGAAACCATTCCGAGCTTATTGCTACGGAAACGCTTCCAAGCTAGGGCTTTGGGTGATTGGGATTGCTTCAATTTGCTGTCCATGGACGACCTTTTGTTTGCGCCGTCAAAAATACGGATTTCGCCCCTGATTTTGAGTCAAAAATGAAAAAATTGAATTTTTTGAGTGAAAAATGGTTCTGGTTCGGAAAAATGTTGTATTTTTGCAGCCGCAAATCAGATGGT
>DAIOUZ010000043.1:0-3531 GCA_036759285.1 Candidatus Limiplasma sp.
CATTCCCCGAACGAAGCGAGGGGAATCTCTATTCCTTCATCCACCCCAGTTCCAGCGGATATGCCATCCGCTGGAGCAGAACTTGGGGATTTGCAATCCCCGAAATATGTAACTCGTTTTCCCATCACAAGCTGGTTTTGTCGGTAAAGATATGGATTAATGTATTATCGCGCAAGAGTTTCGCATTGTAAATGCTGACATTCTAGGCTGGGAAAACGACTTTTTGTTGAAAAAAAGACAATTTAAGCCTAAAAAATCAATACTTCGCCTTAAGTGTCAAACCGAAATAGAACCTGTCTAGGGGTTCTTTCACCCAAAGGTCGTTGTCCATGCGAGCGAAAACGGAAAGCGAGTATTGTCGTGCCAAGCGGTAGTCCACCGAGAGCACGGTACGTAAATTGTCGAGGCCGCCTTTCTTGGGGTCGTTGGTGAGCCAGAACAGTTCGGTCGAGAGGGCATATTTGAAGCGGCTATTCAAAGGCTGGTAAGTCACTTTCAATCGATTGCGCCAATACAGCCTCGGATTGACGCGGTGCTCGCCCGTGCGTTCATCGAAGAAGGTGCCCATGGCCTTGCTGCGCACCTGAAACTTGAAACGGCGGTAGTCTTCGGTATAGGTCACCTGCACACCCAAACGGCCCCGGTTCTCGTAATAGCCTCGGTCGTTATGGCGACGGATGTAGTCGGCGGTGAGGCCAATGTTCATGCGGTTGTGCAAACAAGTGTAGTCCACACCCACCGAGTTGAGCCAACGGTCGAACTGGGTGAAGTTGTGGTCAAAACGCAACTCCTCCTCTGCCGACAAACCAAACGACCCACCCAAGCCAGCTTCAACCTCAGCCGAGACGATACCGCCAAAGTCGGTCGTGCGCTCGCTCTGCGCAAAGGCCGCCACCGAAAGAAACAGCAAAACTACTATGTATAATAACCTTTTCATATTCTTTTGCCAATGGCTTATGGCCTATAGCCTATGGCCTGCATCTACCGTAGGATGGGCAGGCCATAGGCTATGAGCCATTGGCTATAGGCTATACGTCAAAATCTTTCAACTTGGTCACCGTATCAATCGTATTCACCTCGCCGTCGATGGGCTTGTAGTACACCTTCACGAAAGCCACGTCACGCAGGTAGTCAATGTGCCCCACCTCCACTTTACTGATATCCAATCCCGTGCGCTCGATGAGATCGGCCTTCAGGTCTTCTTCCTTGCCGTGTTTGGTGTTCTCGATGCGGTCGTAGAGGATAATCTTGCATGCCGTGTGCTTCAGGATCTTTGTGCCATCCAAAATCCAGATAATCAGCACAACGAGCAGATTGACCGTGAGGAGTTCCGAATAACTCGTCGAGAGTGCCATGCCGTTGACAATGCTCAGACCCATCACTACAAAAAGGTACGTCATCTCACGGATTTTGATGGTCTCCGTTCGGTAACGTATCATGCCGAAGATGGCGAAGAGGCCCAAGGCGTAGGCGATGTTCATCTTCATGTTCTCCATCAGCGAGATGATGAGGAAGATGACCGCCGCGAACATGATAAAGGTGAAGTAATAGTCCTTGCGGTTGGCCTTCTTGTAATAGAAGCAATGGATGATGACCCAGCAGACAAGGATGTTGAACACAAAGCGAATCAAGGTCGTCCAAAGGCTCTGGGCATCGAGGAGCGGCACACCGAGGAAGTCCATCGTGGAGGCACCACCGCCAAATTCGCGCGCAATGTCAGGATCAAAGTCCTGCATGTTGATTTGTAGTAGGTTCATATTGATAGATTTAAAATTCAAAATTTAATATTCAAAATTCCTCATTCTGCATTCAGCATTCAGCATTCCGCATTCCGCAATTTCTCCATCCTCCTAAGCTTTTTCTTAAACCGGTTCTGCTTCACCTCGGGGCGGGTCAGGCAGGTGCCGATGCAGTATTTGCTGACCTTGAACGGCCTGATTCTCAAGTCGAAGAGCACGTCTTTCAACAATGAATGGGCACGGCCGTCCTGTTTGAGTTCCATCACGACGAGCGGGGTCATTGAGGCGGTGTGGCCGTTGCGCAAGTTCTCGAAACGCAGGTTGCAGTCGATGGTGAGACGTTCTGTCTTCTCGTAGTTCACCAAGGTGAAACGATCGAAGATGGTGACAAGGTGTGGACTGAGCGAGGCAATCGGATAAGGCTGTTTCTCAGCCAAAAACGCCGCCGCCTCAGGATTCTCTAAGATGTTCGGAATGGGTTCCACCGCGATGCGTTTCTTCTTCGTGCGGCCCTTGTTGTTCTTGTGCTTCACCTCGCAGAAGGTCAGGTGGGAGTCGACATAGGTACGCACACGCACCTTGTCGCGCACCAGATGACGGTCGTGGTGGATGAGGTACATCGTCAGCTCGGGTGTGTCGTAATACACTGTGCTGTAAGGCGACAGGCGGTTGCCTTCCACCTCCTGGGCGTAGTAGCTGTTGCAGATTCCCGACAGGATGGTGCGCAGCTGTTCCTCCGTCACCACATATTTCGTGTCGATGCGGTTCATCAGCTTCACGGCGCTCATCTCATCGAGCGAGATGGGCTTCATGCCTTGCACTATGGTCGAGAATCTCCTCCACAATACTTATTTGGGAACGTATTCGAAGGTCTTCACCGACTCCAGCTTGCCGTTCGGATAATAGTTAAGTTGGCGTATTTTTGAACCTTCCTCATCATACTCGAACTTGCGGATGCGGACCACCTTGTCGCGGTCGTTGTACTCGATTTCGCGCACCACCTTGGCCGTGATATCGCTATTGGCGGGATATTCGCTCACCACACGCCACTTCTGGCCATAGCTGGCATATTCGATTTCCTCAATCTTGCGACCCAACTCATCGTAGGTCGTCACGCGGTCGAGAAAGGCGCGTTTGTCGCCTGCCGGCGTGTTCCATTCCTTCAGCACCATGCCTTTGCGGTTTTCGCGCTTCTGGATGGTACTCTCCGAAACTGACTGTGCCACAGCACCAAATCCAATGACGGAGAAAAACAATACTATCAATAACTTTTTCATATTCAAGATTTAAAATTTAAAATTCAAAATTCAAAATTCAGCATTCAGCATTCCTCATTCAGCATTCCTCATTCCCTTACACATTGATAATAATTTCAAATTGTTCAGGAAGTTCATAGACCTGTCCGCTCTCCTCCACCGTGATAGTTTGGAAGACGAAATCGGGAATCTCGTTGAAGTCTTGCGTAACAGTAAAGACCTCGTATTCACCTGGTTGTAGTTTCTGGAAGGCGAAATAACCATCGGGACCCACTCGGGTGTCGTCGAAAGGGATGTCCTCACCCACCCTACGAATATAGACACGATGTTCGTAAGCCCAACCTTCACCACGGTAACTGCCGTTGTGGTAATAGGCAGCGTACACCCGACCTTTTACGACGGAAGTGCCATAGGCCTTGCCGTCATGGATGTAGAGTGTAGGCACCTGTGCCACCGCACCTCGCTGTAGGTTGACCGTCTCACTCACGGCCACCTTTTCGCCTGAAGGCAAAGTGGAATAGGAAAACACGGTATAG
>DAIOUZ010000043.1:3541-17631 GCA_036759285.1 Candidatus Limiplasma sp.
ATGTTTTATAGTTATTATACTCACAAAAGACAATATAGTTGCCCGGCAGCAGATACTCAAATTGATACATGCCATTGGCATCCGTTTCAACATCATTGCCAAAATATGCCTCATCACCATAGATGATGAATACATCCGTCTTGGCGGCCATCATGGTATCGGGAGTCAAAGTGTAGTCGTCATCGGGGTGGTGTACCAATTTCACATAGCCGCGTACCGTTCCCGTACCGCCTTCGCCTGGCCCTTTGTTGCATGAGACAAACAGCATTGCCACCGCGAAAAATGTCATAATAAAAGTGATTGTCCTTTTCATATTCATCGAAAATTAAAGTCTGCAAAGATAGTAAATCAACGATTTAAATGCGGAAAAATTATCCAATAATTATGCCAGAGGCAAAAAGCTAAGTGAGTAGCCTCGTTTTTCAGGTCTCAGAAAGCATGTCATCCCTGCATTGGGCTGTGCGGTGGCATGGGATCTATGCTTTCTGAGGCCGTCCTTTAGGGTTTTTGCCTCTTGAACCGACCTTCTATAGATTCCCACCCACCCACCTGCCTTCGTTGGAATGACATAGAAGGTCTGGCAAGGCATGACATGGGAGGCTAGCTTTACCAAGGCTCTGTTGGCTTTCCGAAGTCGCTGATGTTGCTGCATACTTTCTTCAGCACACTGACAAAAGTCTGTACATCTTCCTCAGGGATGCCTTCAAGCGCCTTGTTCATCGTGTCGATAGCCAACTGTTTGGTGGAGTCCTTGAGTGCCATGCCCTCTTGGGTCACCACGATATTGTTTACGCGACGGTCTTCCTTGGCCACCGAACGGGTGACAAGACCTTTCTTCTCCAAATTGTCGATGAACTGTGTCACCGAGTTTTTGTCCTTCTGAATGATGAAGGCGATGGCCTGCTGGGTGAGTGTGCCCTCGTTCCAAAGCGTGTCCATGACGAGGTATTGCTCCGCCGTCAGGTTGACATTATTTTTCTTGAACACCTCGGCAAGGCATTTCTTCAGCCTGCAATTCAGGATGTTGACATAAACGCCAGCTTGTTTTACAAGTATCATATTATCCTATTTTTGTGATTATCATATATGATGAAAATGCAAAGATAGGGATAATTATGAAAATGCACCAAATACAGCAAAAAAAAACCTACGCGCCATGGCGCGTAGGGAAATGAAAAACTCAACTATTATAAAAAATATAATAATAGCTTTAGAACGAGAAGGTCAGGCCCAAAGTCGGCAAGATGGGCAACTGACGGGCAATCTCACCGGTCACAATGTTGACATAAAACACATTGTTGCGGTTATAGATATTGGTCACGCTCAAGTCGGCCTCAAGCATCACGTTTTCAGTGAAGTAGAACTTGCGCTTCAGGTCGATATCGAAGCGATGGTAGGTGGGCAGACGGCCGCCATTCAGGTCGCCGTACAAGATGCCCAATTCGCCATTGGTCGTGGTGTAGTCGAAATTGATACCATCCTGGAAGGAATAGTACTCATAGAAGCCTTGCACCTGGGTGAAGGGGAAGCCGCTACCGAAATTCCAACGTCCGCTGAACTCCCACTGGCGCTTCGAACCTGCGGTGTAGGTCAGAATGAGGTTGATGTTATGACGACGGTCGAAGTGCGTTGGGTATTTGGTGAGCACGGCACCATCTTCGGTGGCTTTCTCGTATTCTCTGTTCACGAATCCCAAAGCATAGACGGCCCAAAGATACCAATGTTTGTCTTCAAACTTCAAGGAAACATCGCAACCGTAGGCATCGCCCGTCTCGACGGTAAAGTCTTTCTTCAGCAGGTCGGGGACTTCGGAGTTCATCGGCGTATCCGCGTAAATCTTGTTTCGGTTGATGTTGGTCAGCTGCACGAAATCTTTCCAATAACCCTCGACATTCAACGTCGTGTTGTCGCTCAAATCGAATTCGGCGCCCATGATGTAGTGGTTGGCCTTTTGCAGGTAAGTTTTAATCTCGTTTCCATTAAAGGTCGACGGGAGGTTGTTGATGCCCGAAAGGAAGCCATAAAACAGGTTGACTACATCGCGGTCGCTCGTGGCTGCGACAAAGTTCTGCGAATACATTCCCGCAGCGCCTTTCAGACGGAACCAGTCGGTGACATTGTATTTCAAAGCTATACGAGGCTCCAACGACAGGTCGGGCAAGGAAGCATAGAACTGCACACGAACGCTGGGCTCAAGCAGGAATTTACCCAACACCGCCTTGTATTTGGCGTAGACACCTAACTCCGTAGAATTGACTTTTTGAGAGATCTTGTTGTTTCCATAGAGGCTGTAGGTCACATAGTCTGTGGTATAGCCCAACATCTCGACACCATATTTCAAGGTGTTTCTGCCCATAAACTGGCTGAAGTCGAAGCCCATGTTGAAGCCGTCGATCTTGCTGTAACGGTCGGGGCTGTTCTGCTCTTTCATGTTGGAGGTGTAGCTCGAATAGGCGACGTTACCCTCGATCATCACAGGGGCCTTGCCGGGGATGACGAGGAAGTTGGAACCTGCGCCAAACGAATTCCATCCGAAGTCGGACAGCGACATATAGTTGTTCACCTGGTCGTTGAACGAGAAACCGAAGAGGTTGAACTTACTGCCGTTGGGTGCATTGAGCGACACCTTACCGTAGATATCCTGGAAGTTGAACGGCAGGCCCAGTTCGGAAGCGTAAGGATACAACACCTTGCTCGATTTCTCCAAATAGGAGTTCTTAGCTGAGATGATAAACGAAGCCGTGGCATCCTCAGGGTTCTTGGCCTTTTTTAGGGGACCTTCGAGCATCACCTTGGCACCGAAACAGTTGGCACCGATTTTTCCCGAGAAGCGTTTCTTGTTACCGTCGCGGGTGGAGATGTCCATGACGGAGGAGATACGGCCGCTGTATTCAGCACCGAAGCCACCTGTGTAGACATCGGCATTGCGGATGATGTCGGTATCAAAGACCGAAAACAGACCGATGGAGTGGAACGGATTGTAGACCACCATACCATCGAGCAACACCTTGTTTTGGATGGGCGAGCCACCACGGATGTAGAGCTGACCGCCCTGGTCGCCCGTGAAGATGACACCCGGTACCACTTGCAGATACTGGGCGAAGTCGGCCTGACCGCCGATGCTCGGGATCTTCGTGATGGTCTTTGGCGTTACCGTAATCACCGAAGTCTTGGTCTCGGTGCGGGCCTCAATCTTGTCAGCCGTGATAGTCACGGTTTCCAGTTGCTTACTGGTCTCCTTGAGGTAATACTTTCGGTTGATAACCTGTCCCTTCGACAAGTTAAACACTTCCGAAATCGTGTCGTAGCCTACGCTCGTTATTAATAAGGTATATCTGCCGTCAGGGATACGGTTGATGTTGAAATAACCGTTCTCGCTGGTCGAGCCACCGTAAGTGGTTCCCTTCAGATAGACATTGGTGAACATCATGGGCTCACCCGTGGACTCCTCATAGACGAAGCCCTTGATGCTGTTATCCTGAGCCACGGCTACAAAAGCGGTCAAAAAGAACAGGGTAGCAGTAAAAAACAGTCTAGAAAGTTGACGAATATTCATAGTGATAATTTGATATTTCTATTACAACTGGTTTATCAGCTTGCAAAGATATATAAATTATCAATTATGTCGTTCAAAATAGTAGAAAAAAAGTTTAAAATGACAAAAAACCCATTTAATCTTTACTCGTTTAGGATAAAAAAACCTCTGTTTGGGCTACATTTTGTGTGAAAAGCCAGTGTCGGGGACCTTTTGAAGCTTCATGTTGGTACAAGAGCATCCCCAGCGCCAAAGTGGCCAACAAAAGCAACGCCCTCAGCCACTCTTTGATCGGGAGTATGGCAATGCCCACAAAGATGAACAGCATGGGCCACAACTTCCACGCGATGCGCCAACTGAAGTCAATGACATCAAGTGAAGCCAAAAGGGAGATTACTCCAATGAAGAGGAGAAGGATGCCTAAGAACAAGTTTTTGCTTTTCATGACTTGATGTTTTTGGGGATGATTAAGAAGATGCCAAGCACAATGAGCAGGATGGGCCATGCCGTGCTCCAGTTGAGTTCGGGGATATACCTGTTCAGCAGGCCGAGGGCTCCGATACCTATCAGAATCAGGCCTGCGACAAGGCTTCCCTTGTTTTGTACGGGTTCTTTCACCACTTCGGTGGTCTCTTCCGACGAGACTTCAGTCGTTCCGTCGGGTGAAACATAATAGCTGGCCTCGGCCTTTCCCACCGTAGCGGCAGGCATGACAAGCCAAAGCAAAAGGTAAATCCATAATCCTGAGCTGAAGACGAAAAAGGCTATGGCGAAAAGCACCCTGACCAACGAGGCATCGATGTCGAAATAGTTGGCCAAACCGGAGCAAACGCCGCCGATCACTCTGTGTTGCGTGTCTCTTTGAAGTTTCTTTTCCATTGATTGAAGTGTTTTATTTGGTTAGTCGAAGGGAGTTTTATACAAACATCGTGCAAAACTGTTCGCTTCACCTAAAAAGTGTAGGGTTGCAATGTTGCAACCCGTCCAAAAACAAAGAAAGCCGCCCTGACGAGCGGCTTTCTCTTGTTACTTTAGTCATTTTGTCACTTCTTCACGACGAATTTGACTGTCGAGACAGTCTGACCGTCGCGCATGACAGAGCAGAAATAAACGCCATCGTTGAGGCCGGCCACCGAAAGGCTCAGCTTGTTTTCGAAGGTGTTGATTTCCTGACGCATCACTTCCTGACCCAGCAAGTTGTAGACCACAGCAGTGGCATAGCTACCCTGCATGTTGCAGTCGAAGTTCACTGTTGACGAAGCGGGGTTCGGATAAGGCTGGCCAAAAGTCACGGCAGATGACTCATGCACACCCACACCCGACTTGCGGAAGACCACATTGATGGTGACGGCATCTTCGGGGTGACGCTCATCGTAAGCGGAATACTTCACTTGCACCTTGCCGAACACGTCCTCATTAAACATCGTATGGAACGAGAGGGCTTGGTCGTCAGTGACGGTGTTGCCTGCCAACGGCACAGGATTCGGGCTGACATAGACGTCAGGACCGAAGCACGAGCCCCAGCAGAAGAAGTTCATCGTACCCTCGAGGTCTTCGATCACTTCCTTTTCCACAATAATGTTCATTTCGTCAGGAGTAAGGTTCCTGAGTTGCATGTGCTGGATGTATTCACCATAACCGTATTCATCGTTGGTGCACTCCACCACCTCGCCTTCTTCATAGACGGTACCATTCAGTTCGAAGCGCAAGGATTGAGCTGAAAGACAGCCTACTACAGCCATCAAGACAAGAGTAATAATAGATTTTTTCATCATATAAAAGTATTTTTATTTGTTATTTTTAATCATTTTCAACCTGCAAAAATGCAAAACTTTTCCTTATCTTGCAACAAAAACATTGCCATTTTTGAAAAAAACGCTACTTTTGTGCTGAAAAACAACTAATACGCTAAAACGATGAAAAAAGCCACTCTCATCATGGCATCGCTACTGATGCTTGTTTCGTTGAAACTCAACGCGCAAAACGATCGCGTTCTCTTGTTTGAATGCTTCACTAACACGAGTTGCGGCCCTTGCGCCCAACAGAATCCGGCCTTGGATGCGCTCATCAATGCCAATGCCGATCGCATCGCCGCCATCAAGTATCACATGAGCTGGCCTGGAGCCAACGACCCGATGTACTTGCACAACACCGCCGACAACGATGCGCGTCGTGGTGTTTACAACGTCAATTCCGTGCCCCACACTGTCGTTGACGGCATCCGTTTCGGCAACCTCCCTAGCGGACTGAGCCAGAACATGGTCAACAACTGGCTGACCATCGAGTCGCCCTACGAAATGCGACTCTCCTACGAAGTGGATGAGGCAGCCAATACCATCACCGTGCATGTGATGGGCCGTTCCTCCGCCTCCATCCAAGGCAATGTCAGACTCTATGTGGGCGTCATCGAAAAGGCCATCCACTTCAATTCCGCACCAGGCTCCAATGGGGAAAAAGATTTCTACAGCGTGATGAAGAAGCTCCTGCCCACAGCATCAGGCACCTATATTGGAAATGTGGAACCTGGCGACTACTTCGCCCACACCTTCACCTGGGAACTGGCCAACATCTACGACATGAGCCAGCTTGACGCCATCGCCTGGATACAAAACCAAGGTACAAAAGAGGTGTATCAGGCCTGCAAGTCAAGCGAAGACATTGAGCCTTTTTACGCCAACGAAGGCATGGTGAGCAACATCACCAACGTCAAAGGCACCAGCTGCAGCGGCGAGGCCGCCCCAAAAGTCCTTTTGACCAACAACGGCAGCAATGCCCTGACCTCTGCCGAATTGGATGTCGTGGTCAACGGTGAATCGCTGAAAACCGTGACTTGGAACGGCAACCTTTCGATTTTCGAAAGTGCCACCATCGATTTGGGATCTATCAATTTTGTGGTTGAAGATGAGAACCTACTGGAAGTGAAAATCAAAAGTGTCAACGGCGGTGACGACGAGGCACCTACGAACGATGTCGCCAGCTTCGAGATTAAAGGGGCACCTGAAAATGTCGCCAAAGTACTGAAGCTCAGTATCCGCACCGACAATAACCCGCAGGAGACTACATGGAAAGTCACCGACCTTTCGACAGGCGAAGTGGTCCTCGAAGGCGGTCCTTACGATCAAGCCAACCACATGTACACCGATACCCTCGATATCACGTGCGACGGATGCTACGATTTCACCATCTATGATGCCGGTGGCGACGGATTCACTACGGGTGGTCTCTATGGCTTGAAAGCGGGTGGAACGACGCTCTTTTCGGGCAGCGTTTTTGGCAGTAGCGAAAGCAACGAGTTTTCTTACGAGGTGGCCGTTGAGGTGGAAGAAAACTACAGCCACACTTCCAACATCTACCCCAATCCTACCGAAGGTACCATCAACATCATCAGCCAAGGCGAGCAGCAGGTCACCATATATAATATGGCTGGTCAGCGCGTCTTTGCAGGCACTTGTCATAGCGTTCTCCAAATCGATATGAAGGCTTTCGGCGTAGGTGTTTACGCCATCCAAATCGGTAGTGAGACGCAGAGAATTATAGTGAGATAATGCTCAAATACATTCATTTAGAGCAGATTGACTCCACCAATGCCTACCTGCAAAGGCAGCAGTCGGAGTGCGACATCCGCGATTGGGTGGTCAGCGCCGACAAGCAAACCGCAGGCAAAGGCATGGGAAGCAACGGCTGGGAAAGTGAGGTTGGAAAGAACCTCACTTTCTCTTTGGCCTTGGATATGGGTTTCCTGCCCGCCGAAAGGCAGTTTTTGCTCTCGGAGGCCGTGCCATTGGGCATCATCGAGGTGCTGGATGAGGTAATTTCAGTTGGTTTTGAAGGCATAGATTCCATTCGCACAACCTCTGCATGGAATGACATGCCTTCAAAACCAGCCGAAAGGCTAAGCATCAAATGGCCGAATGACATTTATTACGACAATCAAAAACTCGCCGGCATTCTCATCAACAGCACCATCAAGGCCAGCATGATGGATGTTTCCATCATAGGCATCGGTTTAAATGTCAATCAATTACAATTTCAGGATTGGCCCACGCACCCGATATCTTTGAAAATGATTACGGGCAAGACTTACGATTTGCAGCCGCTGATGGAGCAAATCGTGGAGCGCATATTAATAAAGGTAGAGCAATTGAAATCCAACCCTGCTGCCATTGAACAAGAATACCTGAAAAGGTTATTCCGCTACCGTACTTGGGCAGACTATGAAGCTGATGGAAAAATCTTACGACTTTTTATGACGGGGATAGACGAATTCGGGAGATTACAGCTTGTTGACGAGCAGCAAAAAACGCACTGCTACGATATCAAGCAAATCAAGTTCTTGATTTAGTTCCATTTGTCGCTCCAAGCCTGCTGGTCTTTGCGCCATTCCTTCAAGGATTCCACATCCGCTTCGGTGATGTAGGCCTCTTCCACGGCCTTGTAGATCAGCGTCTCGTAGTTTGACAACGTGACCAGCTCGCAATTTTTCTCCTCGAAGTTCTTCTTGGCAAGGTCCATCTGGTAGGTGAAGATGGCCACCATGCCCTTCACCTCGGCACCTGCCTCGCGCAAGGCATCCACGGCCAAAAGGCTCGACTTGCCCGTGGAGACCAAGTCCTCGATGACCACCACCGACTGACCCGCATTAATGACACCCTCAATCTGGTTCTGCATGCCGTGCGACTTCTTCTCGGAGCGGACATACACGAAAGGCAGACCCATCTCCTGAGCCACCAGTGCACCTTGGGCAATGCCACCCGTGGCCACGCCCGCGATTACATCCGGCTTGCCATAGTTCTGCATGATCTTCTCCACAAACTGCTGGCGGATATAGGTACGAACAGCAGGATAGGACAACGTGACGCGGTTGTCACAATAAATGGGGCTTTTCAAACCTGATGCCCAAGTAAAAGGAGCTTGGGGGCTGAGTTTCACGGCTCTGATCTGAAGCAGATGTTGAGCCAAAGTCAATGCTGAATCGTCGTATTTCATGGTTGTTTGTTTTGATTCTTTCCTTTCGGCGGCTGCCACGGCGTGACAGCCCTACATTCAACGAAATTGTGTATCTTTGTCGCTTGAAAACAACTAAAATCAGACTGCAAATGTACAAGATTTTTCAAGAAAACAAAGCATTGATTTTCCCAAAAATCACAGGTGATTCGTTGAAATTTGATGCAACACTCCAAGAATCTGACAGATACGATGCTGAACTATTGTGTGAATTTCTGCCCGAATGGCTCGACGACCGTGATCCAGGCGACACATTCATCCATGAAGTGGGCGAGAATGCCGTGGTAGCAGCTTTGACAGAGGCCTTCCGAATGGCTCCAGCGGCAGGTGGTGTCGTCGTGAAAGATGGCAAATTCGTTATCATCATTCGCAAAGGCATCCCCGATTTGCCCAAGGGACATATCGAAAAAGGTGAGACACCTGAAGTGGCCGCTTTGCGTGAGGTTGAAGAAGAGACAGGCATTGGCAATCTGCAAATTATCAAAGAATTGCCTTCTTCATGGCATTGTTATTTTGAGCATGAAGCCTGGTCGCTGAAACGCACCTACTGGTATCTGATGAGCACCACGGAAGCCATCCAGCCCAAGCCACAGACCGAAGAAGGCATCACTGAGATAAAACTCATTGATAACGAGGAAATAGAGTGGTTTTTGAAAAACACTTACCGTTCCATCAGTGAAATTTTAGGCGAAGATTTGCGTCAGGTCGTGGCAAAATGATACTTTTGCAGCGCAAAAAGGACACGAGACTATGAGACACGGGACACGAGTCATAGGAACCAAGTCCCGCGTCTCGCGTCCCGAAGTCCTGCGTCAAAAAGAATAATCAATGAAAAGAATAGCCGTATTCCCCGGTTCCTTCGACCCCATCACCTTGGGTCACCGTTCCATCGTATTGCGCGCCCTTCACATGTTCGACGAAATCTATGTCGCCGTCGGCATCAACATGGAAAAACGCTCCACTTTTGAGTTGCAAGACCGCATTGCTTGGTGCAAGGCCGTCTTTGCCGACTTCCCACAAGTGAAGGTGGAGAGTTACGAAGGCCTCACCGCCGACTTCTGCAAGAAAGTGGGTGCCCGTACCATCATACGTGGTCTGCGTTGCGGCAGCGACTTCGAGTATGAGAACATGATCGGGCATGCCAACAAGCGTTTGCATCCCGAGTTGGAGACCATCTTCCTCCTCACCGAGAGCGAGTTGGTGGGCGTTTCGTCGAGCGTCGTCCGCGACATCTACAAGAACGGCGGCGACACTTCCAAGTTTTTGCCTGACGAGGTGAAGTTGCCCGAAAAGCAATAATTCCGCCTCTTTCTCGTTTTCAGTACATGAAACGAAGGATTGTTACACTGCTTTTTTCACTGCTCTTCCTCACGGCAAGTGCTCAGAATGTGACAATTACAGGAAGGAGCAACAAGACCAACACGCTGATTAGGCTCTTTGCTTACGAAGACCTCATCAACGAAACCGGCATCCTCCTCGACCAAGGGAATACCGATGACAAGGGGCACTTCATCCTCGAAGGCAACATAAAACAAATACTCCCTGCGAGAATCTATGTGGGTTTAGAGTACGTCGACCTCATCCTAACCCCCAAGGCCAACTACGACATCGAAATCATCGTGCCTGAGCCGCAAGAGACAGTCTCCTATTTTGAAAAAGAATTGCCCACCATACGCGTGAAGCGTGCCTCCGACCAGGGGCTTTATCGTCAAGTCATCCTCTCCGAAGAAATCATCAACAGCTACCTCATCGAGCATTTCAACCAGATCTATCGCGGACGGCAGGTGCGTTATCTGGACTCCATCCAGAATGCCATCAACAGCGAAATACCCAACATCAAGTCGGACTATGTGAAGAATCACATACGCTACAAGACTGCCTCTATTCGTCTGGGAATCAGCACCGACGGAGGAAAGAAAATCATCAAGGATTATTATGATGGACAGCCTGTGCTCTATACTCAAAGTGCTTATATCGACCTGTTCAAGGAACTGTTTGATAACTATTTCAACAGTGCCACTTACGACAACCACCTGCTTAACAATGCATTCATTGAGGGTCCGGTAGCTTTTAAAAAATACCTGGACACCGACCCACTCATGGCAAACAACCCACGACTGGCCGAGCTCATCACCATCTTCAACTTGCAGAAGCTCTGCTACGGCGACCGAGGCACGAGCCGTCTTGCCAAAGACCACCTGAATTACATCAAGAGCCAGACCAAACACGCCGAGCACAAGAACATCATCAGTGATTTCTTTACGAATTTCAACCGTCTTGCTCCTGGTGCGCAGGCCACCGACTTCACCTTGAAAGACCGCAACGGCAACGAGGTCAGCCTCTCGGATTACAAAGAACACTTGGTGTTGCTGCAGTTCGTCGACGGCACCTCGCCCGTCAGCGAGCATCAATTCTCGGAGCTGAGGACCCTTCACCACCAATGGCAGGACACGGTGCAAATCCTAACCATTGCCACACACGAAAAGATGGACTTCTTCAAGCAACAGTTTGCCGAGAAGAAACAAGATTGGCCACTTTTGGATCTCGGCGACAACATTCTTTTGCTTGAGGCTTACAACGTACGCACCTTCCCTGAGTACATCCTCATCACCAAAGGCAACAAAATCGGTGAAGCACCGGCACCGAGTCCTGAACGGTATTTGGAGGAGAGGGTAAGGCGATTGTACGGGAAGTAAAAATGGAAAAAGTCCCTTTATTACCCCTTAAAATCATGGAATAATTCCCTTTTTTAGGTTTAATTTTTAGGAAAAAGTCCCTTTTTTAACCTATAAAATCATGGAAAAAGTCCCTTTTTTAGGTAAACATTTTTGGAAAAAGTCCCTTTTTGTTGCAGAAATAAATTGATTTATATATTTTTGCAGCAAAATAACAAATTATGCTATACAGGAAGTTTGAAAAGCGCATTGAAGAATTCTTCCGCAAGGAGCCAAACAAGATTCTTTTGGTGAACGGTGCCCGACAGATTGGCAAATCGTATCTCATCCGATATGTCGGCCAAAAACTATTCAAGAACTACATTGAAATCAACCTCAAGGAAGACAAGGAAAGCCGAGGCATTTTTGCCACTGCCATGAATACGGAAGATTTTTACATGCAGTTGGGCACCATTGCAGGCAACCGCCTTGGCAGCAAGGAAGACACCTTGATCTTTTTGGACGAGATACAAAGTTATCCGCACCTGATGACGATGCTGAAATTTCTGAATCAGGAGGGACGATACACCTACGTGGCCAGCGGGTCGCAGTTGGGTGTGGCCTTATCGGAGACCGCATCAGTGCCTATCGGGAGTGTTGAGATTGAGGAGATGTATCCGCTTGACTTCGAAGAGTTTCTATTGGCCATGGGGTGTGGGCAAGAAACCATTGAGAGCATAAGGGAAAAGTTCCTTGCAGGTGAGGCATTGAACGAATCATTGCACAACTACATGATGCAGCAGTTCAAAACCTATCTGTTGGTGGGAGGATTGCCTGAAGCCATCAACAAATTTCTGGAAAACAGGAATATGGCACAGGTGAGAAAGGTACATCGTACCATCCATAATCTTTATAGAATCGATGCCTCACAATACGACGAGGAAAAGAAATTGCTTATCCGAAAGATTTACGACATGATCCCGTCCAACATGGAAAACAAGAAAAAGCGGATAATTGTGAAGCACGTAGAAGACACCAAAAGCCACAAGCAGTTCAGCGACTACGCCAATGAGTTTGAGTACCTGACCAATTCTGGAATTGCCCTCGGTGTGCAAGCCGTCAGCAATCCCAGATTTCCATTGTTGGAATCGGAAAGTAAAAACTTGCTCAAGCTATACATAAATGATGTAGGCCTACTGACAAACATCCTTTACGACCTCAACATCAATGCCGTGCTACGAGACGAGCGGAGCATCAACCTTGGCTCGGTGTATGAGACAGTGGTGGCGCAAGAACTCCACGCCCATGGCTTTGCACTGCATTATTACGACAACAAGCAAAAGGGTGAAGTGGATTTCCTGGTTGACGACTATGAGCATCTGACTGTGCTACCCATCGAAGTGAAGTCGGGGAAGAACTACACCATACATAGTGCCTTAAACAATTTCATGAACACGCCCGACTATCACATCCAAAAGGCCGTGGTGCTGAGTAATGAACGAGAAATCTCGGTGAAAAACGGCGTCACCTATCTGCCCGTGTATTATTGCATGTTTTATCAGCGGGATTTTGTACGGGATGAGAGTGAATTGGTGATTCCGGAGGTTATGTTGAAAGAGTAGAATTATATGATTAGAAAATATTATTTTTGCGAATTCAAAAGTAAAACTGAATTTTTTTGCAATAGGAAAATGGATGACGGAAAAGATGGATGAAGAACGGTGGGAAGACGCATACAGCTGAGCGAGGGGGTTGGCACAAATTATTCAGATGTTTATTAAGGTAGTCAAGTTAATGGGAAAAACAAATAAGATATGAACACAATAAAAGTAGAGCAAATTGCAGTAGATGAAGTCAGAGGTTGCTTTGATGATTGTGATAGAATGCTCGCTGGAGTCCAAACTAACGATAAAACTATTGCCTGGGATGGACATTTGTATCTTTTTAATGATTCAAGCTGTAGGAAAGATTCATATTATGCTAAAATTCCCGTTCAAGTTAAAGGAGTAAGTTGTTTGGGAAAACACCCCAATAGTATTAATTACTCCATTGACATCTCCGATCTCAAAGCATATAAAGATGAAGGTATTGCCTTTTTTGTTGTTTATGTCAATAGCACTAATCATTCAAGGACTGTTTATTATACTCTCCTTGCTCCAATTGAGATTAAGGCCATAATTTCAACATGTTCTGACCAAAACAGCAAATCCGTTGCATTACAAAAACTTGATTGTTCGAATCCTGATGAATTGGATTTGTTATTTAGGGCGTTTTATGATGATTGTAAACGACAAAAGAGTTTCGTTGACCTGCCTCCTTTATCTTTCGAGAATTTGAAAAAACTTGGGAATCTTGAATTAAAAGTTTTTGGTTTTACCTCTAACGAAATATCGAATTTGCCAAGAGCATTGGTAAAAAGAGATTATTATGTCTATGCTAATCTTGCTAAGGGATCTGTTAGTTGCATATATCCTGTTGGAAGTAGTAGGTGCTCGTTTGTGGTTTCTCGAAACATCGAAAAACAAGTATATGTAGGTAATAAGGCTTTCTTTAACAATTATTCAATAATTACTAATCGGGGCAGGGATGTTCTTTCTGTTGGAAAGTGTTTGACTATAACAATGCCTTCGGACAACCCAGAGGTTTTACATGTAAAAGTGAATTTTGATATATCAAAGTACCAATTGTCTGAGGCTATCAAAGAACTTGCATTTTTAACGTCTCTTTCTGTTGAAAGGCGTTTAACTATTGCTGGTTGTAGTCTTGACATGAATCAAACGGATGACAAATGCAATAGTGTGATAACAGGATTGGCTGAACTGGGGTGGTTGCATGATAGATTGGTTAAACTAAAAAAAGCTTTATTTTTCATTTGAAGCAAAGACTTTACTTCATTT
>DAIOUZ010000043.1:17641-18041 GCA_036759285.1 Candidatus Limiplasma sp.
AAAGGATCTGAACATCTTATAGATGTGTTGATAACTGCTTTTGCCGAGAATAAGAATGTCGTGGAGACTCATGATATTGATTTTTTTACAGAAATAGGAATTGGCAATGTCAATGTTCTGTTGCTGGCTACCAAGGTTGAAGACAATACATATCATGTAGAAGACTTATTTCATAGCCAGTATGTGATTCAAGGGTCGTATAACAGCAACGGAATATATCCCGTGACTCCCTATTCAATTCTTGACAAAGAAAAAATTTTAAAATACTCAAATATTGATTACACGCAAGTGTTGCCTTCATTTATCGCCAATAAAAAGGAAAACCCTGATTGTTTTCATTTGGCAAATCGTTTAGGATTGTTTCTTCTGTGTTGATGGTGTTTTTGTTTGTGTTTTCTGT
>DAIOUZ010000043.1:18051-18966 GCA_036759285.1 Candidatus Limiplasma sp.
GCGTTACTGGCATTTTGTACGTCGTGTGGCCGGGAACAGAAAGACAAAGATGAAAGGCTCATTAATACCGCTTTAGATTTGTTTGAATGGTTAAGAAAAGAAGATATTGATGAGTTGTCATACTTATCAAGTAAAATCAACATTCTACAAATTAAGAAAAGGTTAAACCTTTTAAATGACGAAGAAAGAGAAGAGTTGTATGATATTGCAGAAAATGCGGTTTCTGAAGATGTTAGGTTTGCGGCATATTTACTTCTTGACGAACAAAAACATGCGTTAAGATATTTCAATAGGCTTGATGCTAACCAACAAGAGTTTTACCGAACTTTGCCAATCTTTCATTTCGTAGATAATAACGCAAGATGATATAAAAACTCAAACTCTAAACAACCAACCGACAAAAATAGCATTATTTATCGGCTTGTTTATTATTGCAAGTTCTATCAGCGGGATTTTGGACGGGATGAGAAAGCATTGGTGATTATGGAGATTGAACTGTTTTGATTTGAAAAATAATTCTTATTTCATTTTCCGATTATAAACTTTTTGTATTTTTGCAGCGGTTCTTATGGCGGACTTTGTGCCGCCGACATATTTGAACACGAAGCGTTATGCTCGTCTTGTTTGTAGAAACGTGAGAAATTTCTAATTAGGTAGCAAGAGAGTGTAACAGTTCACGCATTTAGGCGTGGGCTGTTTACAACTTTCTCTACCGAAGGTATTTCTCACGACCTCTACAAAAGAAATAGTATATCAGTGCCACGCTTCTTTTGTATTAATTCGTCCTTTGAGGTGCTGGGAGGGCATATATAAAGTTGCTCCCGATAGACATATTTAGGGATTAAGAAATGAAAAAAACTTTGATGCTGTTTATTACTATTTTTGTCGCTGGTTTTGCTTTGACAAATTGTTCTT
>DAIOUZ010000044.1:0-1452 GCA_036759285.1 Candidatus Limiplasma sp.
AGTACTATTTCAAGACTTCAGAGGTATTTGAGAAAGTTCTCGGAACGGAGCATCCAGATACTGCTCAGTCATACAACAATATCGGCGGGGTGTATGATGAACAAGGCGACTACGGCAAGGCGTTGGAGTATTATTTCAAGGCTTTGGCGATAAAGGAGAAAGTCCTCGGAACGGAGCATCCCTCAACCGCCACTTCCTACAACAATATCGGTATGGTGTATAAGGAACAAGGCGACTACGGCAAGGCCTTGAAGTACTATTTCAAGACTTCAGAGGTATTTGAGAAAGTTCTCGGAACGGAGCATCCCTCAACCGCCACTTCCTACAACAATATCGGATGGGTGTATAGGGAACAAAAGGATTATAATACCGCTTTGGATTATTACACCAAAGCATATCAAATACGCAAGAATAAACTTGGAGACGACCATCCTAACACAAAAGATGTTTTGATAAGCATCAACATCGTAAAGAACGCCATGAAATCTTCCCACTAACACCTCAGCCTCTATCTTATCACCCCAAACAACTCCTCTATCTTCGCCACAATGCGACGCTGCTCGGCAAGAGGAGGAAGAGGAATGATTAAGGATTTTAGAGCTGAAGCCGAAAGGCCTTGAATTCCTATACCTTTTCCTCCAACTAAACCAGCGCATTTATAAAACCACATTACATAATAAACAAATCTTGTATACCCATTGATATATGGGCGCAATCTATGAACATGGTTTTGGAGGCAAATCTCGTAATCATAAGGCCATATGGCAGAACGACCAATGTCGCCGCCTTCACAAACAAGCAAATCTCCTTTTATGGCCGTGCATTTTTCCAGCTCTGAGTCTTTAAAATACATCGATTTCAAATTATCCAACTCAAATCTATCCCAATATAAATTTGATGTAGTAATGTATTTACGAAGCGTTCCCTCTATATCCCCAGCACATAGTTGCTTACCACTTGAATGATTAAAAATTGCACCTATCCTTACCCATTTCCAACCCACTGGTATCTCAAACGGAATCTCATCTTCCTCAATCGGCTTCACCTCCAAATCCTTCTTCAGTTTGCCTTCTTTCACCAGTTGCTTCTTTTCCTCACGGATGCGTTCCAGCAATACCGAAGCAGGTTCATCAGCGGGATCTTGCGGCACCAACTTGCCTTGAATGGCTTCTTGAAGGATACTCTTTTTGAGTTTTTCGGGCAAGGCTTGGTTCCATTCATCAAGGGCTTCTTGGACTGCACCGTATTTCTCCACCAAGGGCATCAACTCCTCCATCTTTGCCACAATGCGGTGCTGCTCGGCGAGAGGGGGAAGGGGAAGAATGTGAGGACGAAAATCAGCTAAATTAACATGAGCAACAGTTGTTCCTGTAGATTTACCAACCAATCTTTCATAGGAATATGGCGACAACACGAAAAAAGCCAACCAATAAGAATCAATCATTCCAGACA
>DAIOUZ010000044.1:1462-14171 GCA_036759285.1 Candidatus Limiplasma sp.
AGGCCTAACCAAAACCGTTCTTTGCCCAAGACAAACCTTTTGTCCTTCTTCTATCACTGCTATATTGCCTGCGGTTGCTTCACGCGCATATATCAAATCATTCTGTTGCGGTATCGCTCGCTCATTCCTTTTATTATAAACGCTTTCAGAAACCCGATGAACCCCTTTCAATAATAAACGACCAAATCCAACATTTGTGGTTCTAATTAATGGATAGCCCTCGCCTTCGTTAGGAGCTGTGGAATGAGGACAATCTTCTATCAATTCAGTAATCCAATTTAATCTCACCCATTTCCAATTCTTCGGTATCTCAAACGGAATCTCCTCCTCTGCGATGGGTTTCACTTCCAAGTCTTTTTTCTTCAGTTTGCCTTCCTTCACCAATCGCGCCTTCTCCGCCCGAATCTTTTCGAGCAGCACGAAGGCGGGCTCGTCGTTGGGGTCTTGCGGCACCAACTTGCCTTGTATGGCCCACTGGAGGATGCTGTTTTTCAGTTGTTTTCCGTTCATCGTTGTCTTATTTGGTTGGTTCGCAGACTTCCAGTCTGCGCGCTGCGGCAATTGTTATTCTCGTTGTCCTATTTGGTTGGTAGGCTGGAAGCTTGCTGATTGTTTGGAGATTGCGAGGTGTCGTTTTCCTGCGGGCTGGAAGCCCGCAAACCGTTGGAGGATGGGGGTTCGCGCAGGCTGGAAGCCTGCGAACCGACTGGAGAATCTACAAAAGCGCTACTCCAACGGTAGTGAGTGGGGTCGTCAACGAGTCCCGCTTTGACGGGGTTGTTGTGGATATAGTTGACGACATTGTTGAAATGCTCTTGGTCGCGGATGTAACGGTCGAAATACTCGGGCATCCACAATTGTCCTTTCCTATTAAACAGTTTGTTGATTTCGTTGCTTGAGAAAGAGCGCCAACTATGCAATATCTCCGAAAGCGACACAACCTTCAACAACGATATCAGCACATGCACATGGTTGGGCATGATACACCAACTGATGACCTCGTATTTCACTTGGTCGTAATAGAAGAGGGCATCTCTCACAATCTCCGCTGCACGGTCGTCGCGGAGGTAGCATTGACCATAGCCTGCATCTTCGTATTTGTCGAGAAGCTTGAGGAGACGGCGGGCTTCGGCTTTTGGAGTTTGAAAGGTGTTCTTTTGCTGCAAGCTGGAAGCTTGCAGACCATTGAGAGACGGCGGGGTGTTTTTCTGCATGCTGGAAGCACGCAGACCATTGAGAGTGTCCTTCCACTGCTGAATGACGTCCTTGGGAACTGAGTCGTACAAACGAAAGGTGATCATCTGCAGTTGTTGGTTCTCAATGTGTGGCAGATAATTGCGGCAGTGGTTTTCTATTATTTTTTGGGGCTCGGTCATTGTTTTAGAGTGTTGCTTTCCTGCAAGCTGGAAGCTTGCAGACCGGTTTGTTGCAGGCTGGAAGCCTGCGAACCATTGGGAGAGGGTGCAATTTCAATTCCCAATATCCGCTCTATCTCCGCCAGTGTGCGGTCGATCTCGTGGTCGAGGGCGGCGCGTTTCTTGTAGTAGTCGGCCAATAGCTCGGCAGGCGGCAGGATTTCCTCCTCGTCCTTGGGGAACTTGCACTGGTCGAAGTTGCAGTCCATGTCGAGCAACTGCTGTGCCGTGAAGCGGCGCGATTTCTCATCAGTGACATTTCCATCATCGTCCTTGGCGACGATTTCCTTGCGGTCGGTCCACCAATCGCGAATGGGCTGGCAATGCTCCACACGCATGGGCTTGGTCTTGCTGAAGTGCTTGTAGCCTTCAGGCATGTCCAAGCGATAGAACCATGTCTCCTTGGTGCTGAAGCCTTCTTCCACATCGTCGGCCTTTTCGTTATTGAAGAAAAGAATGTTGGTGGCAATGCTGGTGTAAGGTGAGAAGATGCTGCCGGGCAGACGGATGATGGTGTGCAGGTTGAACTCGCGCAACAGTTTTTCCTTGATGGCCAGTTTGGCGTTGTCGGTGCCAAACAGGAAGCCATCGGGCAGGATGACGGCGGCGCGACCATCTTCCTTCAAGCGATACATGATGAGCACCATGAAGAGGTCGGCGGTCTCGCTCGAACTCAAATCTGACGGGAAATGCTGCTTGATGTCGTTCTTCTCGCTGCCGCCGTATGGCGGATTCATCAGCACCACGTCAAACTTGTCGTCGTCGGTATAGTTGAGCACGTCCTTGGTCAGCGAGTTGTCGTGCATCACCCGAGGTGAGTCGATGTCGTGCAACAGCATGTTGGTCACGCACAGCATATAGGGGAACTGCTTCTTCTCGATACCGTAAATGGATTGGGCGTATTCCTCGCGGTCTTCGGCTGTCTTCACCTTCTTATCCAAAGCCTTCAGCCAGCTGGTGATGAAGCCACCTGTGCCGCAGGCAAAATCGGCCATCTTCTCCCCCACCTTCGGCTCTATGATTTCAGCCATGAAGTCAGTCAAGGCACGCGGCGTGTAGAACTCGCCTGCCGAGCCTGCCGACTGCATTTCCTTCAAGATGGCCTCATAGATTTCACCAAAGGCGTGGCTTTCTTCATAGTCGCCAAGGTCGAGTTGGTCAATCACATTAATCACTTGTCGCAACAGCACGCCATCCTTCATGTATTGGTTGGCATCCTGAAAGGTGGTGCGCACGATGGCGCTTCGCATGGGTGTCTGCGGTGTCACCTCCAGATACTTCAAGGCCGGGAACAGTGTGTTGTTGACGAAGTTCAGCAAGGCATCGGCGGTCAACGCGTTGCCGTCGCCCTCGTCCTTGGCCCAGTTGCGCCAACGGCAGTTCTCAGGAATGAAAGACACATAATGGTCTTCGTTGAATTCCCAGTCGTTCTCCTTTTCGTCATACACTTTCAGGAACAACATCCATGCGATTTGCTCGATGCGTTGCGCATCGCCGTTGATGCCCGCATCGTTGCGCATGACATTGCGGATATTCTTTACAAAATTGGTAAGTGCCATATTGTTTATGCTATGCTATAAATGAGTTCTTCCAGTTCCTTGACGGCTTCTTCATATTGTGGCTTGCCACCAAAAAACATGGCGATTTTGGATGGTTTTCCCATTTGGCGGAAGGGGTCGAGACCTAATACACTCTTACTTTCCAGTTGAGAGATGCCTTCGTTGGCATACTTGTCGAGCAAAGCCTCCAAGACCTTTTGGGCTTGCGGGCCATACTTGTGGAAAATGTCACGTTTCTTCACATTCTCGGCACGCTCGCGGCGGGTCAAGGGTTTCTTGCCGTAGGCGATATGACAGATGAAGTCGAAGTCGTCGACATCCTCCAATCCCTGGTCTTCCTTCAAGGCTTGCAAGTCGATGCCGCTCTCGCGCAACAAGTCCGAAATCTCGGCTTTCTTCTCCGCAGCGTTCCAATGCTGGATGAAGTCGTCAAGGTTGGCGTAGGTGTCGTTGATGTTCTTCTTGGTGTAGTCAGTGATGCTCTCAATGCGGAGCAGTTTGCCGTCGACATCATACACCGACACCGTCTTGTTGATGATAATGACCTTGCAGCCATGTTTGTCCACGACAGGTTTGGGTTGCTTGGGTGCATTTGCAGCCATCTCGCCACTCGTGTTGTTCGGATTAGGATAAGGTATAGGGGGCATCATTCCATATTGGTCATGCATCTCAATTGGGCCGTCCCAGTCGGGGTCGGCAAAGAGGCGGGTGATGTTGCGGAAGTCCATGATGGTAAAATGCGTCTTGCCTTCCTTCTCGCGGATGCGGGTGCCACGACCCACAATCTGCTTGAACTCCGTCATGGAGTTGATGTTTTGGTCGAGCACAATCAGCTTCACCATCTTGCAATCCACGCCTGTCGAAAGTAGTTTGCTGGTAGTGGCGATGACGGGATATTTGGATGAAATCGAAATGAAATAGTCGAGTTTTGACTGCCCGTAGGGGTCACTCCCCGTGATGCGAACGACATAATCGGGGTTCTTCTTGCACATGTCCGAATTCTCATTGACGAGTGCAGACCGCATTCGTTCAGCATGGTCTTCGTCGGCACAAAACACAATGGTTTTGGCCATGCGGTCGGTGTGTTTCAGATACTCGGTAATCTCATGCGCCACCTCGCGGATGCGGTCTTCGATAACGATATTGTAGTCGTAGTCTTTGTTGTTGTAGATGCGGTCTTCGATGAGGTTGCCAAAGATGTCGCGCTGGCCTTTGGTCGGTCGCCATTCATCGCCGATGTTGGTCGTAATGTTGATAACCTTGAAGGGAGCAAGGAAACCGTCATCTATGCCTTCTTTAAGGCTGTAGGTGTAAATGGGTTCGCCGAAATAGTTGATGTTCGACTGGTATCTGGTTTCTTTCGGTGTGGCGGTCATACCGAGTTGGATGGCACCATCGAAATACTCCAAGATCTCGCGCCAGTTGCTGTCGTCCTTGGCACTGCCACGGTGGCACTCGTCCACAATGACGAGGTCAAAGAACTCGGGCTTGAACAGTTCCTTGTAGTGTTGGCTTCCCTCCTGGCCAATCAGTTGTTGGTATAAGGCAAAATAGACCTCGTAAGCGGTAACGCCACCTTGGATGTCCTGCTGGTAGTTCACCTTGTGGATGGTCTTCTCCAGCGGCTTGAAATCCTGTTGGATAGACTGGTCGACCAAGATGTTTCGGTCGGCCAGATAGAGCACCTTCTTCACCATACCCGCTTTCAGCAGACGGTAGACGATTTGGAAGGCCGTATAGGTCTTTCCAGTTCCCGTGGCCATCACTAATAGCAGGCGATTTCGGCCTTGTGCCACGGCATTCACAGTACGGTTGACGGCATTGCGTTGGTAATAACGAGGCGGGAAGATGTCATGTCCGGTGCAATAAGGTTGCTCGATGATTTTCATCTCTTTCTCGGTCATGCCTTGACCGTCGTTGATTTCAGCAAAATATCTTTTGTAAAGTTCCTCCTTGGTCGGGAAGTCATCCATCGCTAAGCTACGCTCCTTGCCAGTGAGGAAGTCATATTCCTGGAAGCCTTGTCCATTGGAGCTATAGGCGAAGGGAACATCCATCATCTTGGCGTATTCCTTGGCTTGCTGTATCCCAAAAGAGACGGAATGATTGGCATCTTTGGCTTCCACGATGGCGATGGGCGTGGCGCGGTTGTAATACAACACATAGTCGGCAAACTTGGGTTTGCTGCGCGCCACGAGATTGCCCTTAAGATTGATCTTGCCATCGGTAAGCTTCACCTTGGTCTCCATGGTGATGTCTTCCACCGACCATCCTTTGTTGAGAATGGCAGGCGTGATGTAACGAAGTTTGATGTCTTCTTCTGATAGGGAATGGATGTCCATGGATGAAACAAATTGTATAATTTGCAAAGATACAAAATATTCCTATATCATTCTGTAATTTGCTGAAAAACCGCAGCCATAGATTCCCTGCCACCGCACATACCTCGGCAGGAATGACATGGCTGCTGCATAAAGCCCTGTAAGGGCGGCCCGACATCATGGCAGCGGTGAAACGCAGCGCAACCCTGCCTTAAAAAAAGGACGCAGCCACAGATTCCAAGCTCCCCACCTACCCACGCAGGAATGACATGGCTGCTGCAAACAACCCAGTCCAGCTGCATTTGCAATCCAGCCCAGTCACCTCTTCCAAGCCCCGATCACCTCGCCGACATAGACCGTGTGGATGCCGGCATCGAAGCCATCATACCACTTTTTCGGAGTGCCGTTGCGGAAGTCTTGCTCGGTCTGGTGCCATGTCGTCATGGTCTCGCATTCGATGACCAAGTTGGCTTCCTCATAATAGGGTGTGCCATGCTCGGTGTATGCCACATGCAGACCAAGGGCAGCGGCTTTGTCACCGTCGCGACCACTGTGAGAGCCAAGATATTGCCACACTTCAGGGTCGTCGAACTGCATGATGGTGAAGCGCGGATACTTCTCCATAAACTGCCATGTGTAACGTCCAGGAGCCACATAGACGGTCACGGCTGGACGGTCATGACCCAAGTAGTTGCCGATGCCGCCCCAGCCAATGGTCATGGCATTACTCTCAGTAGTGTCGCCAGAGCATAGGATAAGGTTCTCAGTAAACCAGTCGAAGCCATTCTTCTGGAACTCTTGCTGCACATCAAAAGCCTTCAGTTCGTTATTCTTTTCCATAGGGGTCTCGTTTTGTTGCTGCTTCCCGTCACCGCAACTTATAAGGGCGACGCAAAGGATGCCAAGTAATACTTTTTTCATTTGTTATTTTTTCGTTTAATGGTCAAGTGTTGATTTTTTACTCTTAGGCCATAGCCTAAAACCTAATCACACATAATGGCTGCAAAGATACTTTTTTTCGGGATAGGAATGATGAGCAGATTTAGTTTAATCGACATGTTGAGATTCCCCTGCGGGGAACGGAGTGGTGTATGTTATGTGAACCGCGGCGGCATGCAACAGTTGCCCATCTGTAACACTTACAGCCGCCGCACATGACCTCATTCTTTCACTCCATTCCCCGAGCGAAGCGAAGGGGAATCTACCAGAAAACAAGTTAAAATAATGCAGCTTAATTATGAATAGTTTCTTAAACATGCTCACATTTCCGAATTTTTACTACATTTGGCGCATTAAAATGCAAAGACTACGGTCTTGCTGGATGAAGAAACAATCAACTATAAATAATCAAACTATGAAGAAAGCATCTATTCTCTTTTTCGTATTGCTCTGTAGCATAGGCCTCTATGCGCACCCCATCGGGGTCGACAGGGCAAAGGACTTGGGTCTGGCCTTCGTGAATGCCAACCTCAACCAAGTCTGCCAACTCAACGACCTACAGCTTGTCTACACGGGTATGTCGACACGAGGCGAGACCTCGTTCTATGTCTTCAACTTCGATAACACGGGCTTCGTCATCCTTTCCGCCGACGACTGCTATCGCCCCATCGTGGGTTACTCCGACGAAGGCATCTTTGAGACCGAGAACATGTCGCCAGAACTAACTTATTACCTTAACTCCATCGCCGAAGGACGCAGCCAAGCGCATAGAACCATCCAAAGTGCAGATGTCGCTGTGGAATGGGAAATGCTCAAGGAAAGTGGAAAACTCCCCTCACGCAATCGTGGCAAAAAAGCCACCTATCTCGTGGAGACCCGTTGGAACCAAAGCGAGCCTTACAACTGGTTCTGCCCGCCCGCCTCGGGTGGCTCAGGTGGTAAAGCCTACGCTGGTTGCGTGGCCACGGCCATGTCGCAGGTAATGAAGTATTGGGACCATCCGCTCAAAGGCTCGGGAAGCCACTCCTATTCTTATAATGGCGAGACTTTGTCGGCCAACTTCGGCGAGACGACCTACGATTGGGACAACATGCCGCTCACCATCACACTTTCCTCGCCGCAAGAGCAAATTGATGCCGTTGCCTATTTCATGTACCACTGCGGCATCGCGGTTGACATGATGTATTCCGGCTCGGGCAGCGGCGCCTATTCGGAAGACGTGCCTGATGCCGTGTTGAAATATTTCGGCTATACCAACAAATGCCGCCGTCGCACCCGCGATAGCCACTCGTTGGAAGATTGGCAAGCCCTGCTGAAGGACTCCTTCGACCAAGGCTGGCCTGTCTATTACTCAGGCAGCAGTGCAGATGCCGGCCATGCTTTCGTTTGCGACGGCTACGACGAGAACGACCTCTTCCACTTCAACTGGGGCTGGGGCGGCAGCAGCAACGGCTGGTTTGTGGTCGATGAAATCGACTACAACAGCGGTGCGGACGCCATCTTTAACTATGTGCCTGCCGAGGTCTTCGACAACACGCCCAAGGTCATCCACAACTTCACCGCCGTCCCCAATGGCGATGATGCCTTCACTTCCACCTTGTCTTGGACCAACCCATCCCGTCCCCTCAACGGAGACCTCATCGAAACCCTCGACCAAGTCGTCATCATGCGTGATGAGACCGTCGTCAAAGTGTTTGAAGACCTTGTCCCCGGTCAAGCCATGACTTATATCGACCCTGTCGGTGCGCCCATCTTGGTCAACTATACCATTTATGCAGTTTACAAAGGCCATTGGGGCAAAAAGGCCTTCGTCAATGACGTCAATCTTGGTCCCACTTGCCCTTGGACCATCACCACCACGAGCCAAAGCGAGGGATGGAACGACGGTGCCCTGACGATGTACAATTCCGCCGGCATCATGTTCGCGAAAATAACGCCTGACCGTGGTGAAGAAAGCACCTACGAAGTCGACATGGCCATGGGTCGTGTCAGATTCGTTTGGTCGGCTCCTTCCGCGCCCGTCGACCTCAGCTTCGTCATCAAGAACAGCGAAGGCAACGTCATCTTCAAGTATGAAGGTTCGTCAGACGACATGCCTATTGGCACTTTCTTCATCGCCAACAATGCCTGTGGCGAGACCAGCGAAATCGTCAACCTGCCTTCCGACCTTGTTGCTGAAACTGATGGCCAGGACATCAAGCTATCGTGGACGGGTGTCGCGGAGCCAGGATACGGCTATAACATCTATCGTGACGGCCTGTTGTACAGCATGGTCGCCGATGGCACTACCTTCCTCGACAAAGATGCCGCCGAAGAAGGCCACTGCTACCACCTCACCCTTTTCACTGAAAACGGCGAATCCGACGCCACGGAAACGGTTTGTGCCATGGCTGAAAGCGAGTGCATGGGCCCGAAGAACTTTACCTATGAGCGCCTTGAAAACGGCAGGTTGAAATTCTCATGGGATGCCGCCGAAGGTGAGAATCTCTCCGGATACAGAATTTACAGAAAAGAGCTTGGCGAAGAGTACAGGTTGGTCAAATCGTTGACGGCCACGACATACACCGAAACAGGCAACAGCGTTCTCGGCAATGTCTATTACTATAAAGTCCATGCCATCTATCAAAGCACGCAATGCGAGTCCAGTTTTGCCACCGTGCTCGACCATCCCGAATGGCGTGAGATCGAAATCAACAGGACAATGATTCCCATGCACCTTAAAGGCAACTTCAACGACAATGACGAACTGCTGCTGGAATGGCAGCCAGCCTACGCCGCCGAAGCTTACAACGTTTATTGCAACGGCGAGTTGCTTGCCTCCAATGTCACCGAGACGAACTATTTGGTCACCTTGGACAACGAAATCAGTGGCGCCATGTACTACGTCACTGGCGTTCAGGGCGAAGTGGAGTCAAGCCCTTCCAACAAGGTCTATTACGGAAACTATGGCATCGAAAACCATGCGGGTGACCTCATGGAGGTCTTCCCCAACCCCGCCAACGAAACCGCCACGATGACCGCCGTTGGATTGAACAACGTAGTCCTCTATAACGTGCTCGGCCAGGAAGTGCTGACTGCCATTGCCACCGATGGCACCTGCAACCTCAACCTCGCGGGTTTGCAGAAAGGCATTTACCTGATTAAGGCCGAAACGTCCATGGGCACCAGCATCCAAAAACTCATCCTTAAATAACTTGCGTCATGAAAAAAACTATCATCATCATAACAGCACTTTGCATGGTGCTTTCCATGAAGGCACAGCAAAAAGACAGCCCCAAGTTCTTCCGCAACACCTTGGAGAAATGCCTCTATGAAGCAGAACACCCCGAAAGCCTCGGTAATCCCAACAAGGCGCATCGCTTCGTCAGCGGCTTCACCGCCCGTCTGGACAGCGTCGTCGGCAGCGACGATTTCGACTGGACCCAATGGAAAAGCGAATACACCTACACCGAAGAAGGCCTTTGGAACACCGAAATCTATTCCCTGTTGGAAAACAACCAATGGCAGCCTTCGGACAAAAGCGAATTCAGCTATGACGAGAACGGCAACCTCACCCGAGAGCTGCACTTCAAGTGGGACAACGAAGAATGGGCTCCTTACTACAACTTGCAGAATTACATCGGGGCAACGGGATTGATGGACTCCGTCATCACTTCCAACTTCGACTCGGTTTGGCGCAACGAGACCAAAAGGGTGTACACCTACGAAGGCGAAAGAATCACCGAGCTGTTGATTTCCAGGTTCAACAACGGACAGTGGGAAGACAACAGCAAATACGAATACACTTACAACGACGAGGGACAACTGGTCACAGAAATCTATTCCAACATCCGCAACGGACAATGGCGTGTCAACTCCAAGGACTCGCTTTGCTACGAAAACGGCCATTGTACCGAGCTCTTGAGCTACATGAGAATGATGTGGGGTGGCAACGGCTGGATGCTCCGTGGCAAAACCGAGTTTGAATACGACGGCGACCGCGTCGCTAACCAGACCTCCTACTCTTCTGGCGGTTGGTTTGGTGGTGGCGAGATGTCATTCGACGGCAAGACTGACTTCTACTATGATTCTTACGGTCAAATGGTTTCGAAGACCACAAGCATCTACAACGAATCGGAATGGATTGTGCGCGATGAGTATGCCAACCGCTTCGACGCCGAGAAAAAAGCCTCTGATATGATGGGTTGCGAGGCATATTGGAATTTGAACTCCAGCTATTTCACCAGCGACCTGGGCGAGACGCTTCCCATCACCTACCGATGGCTCGACGCAAAGGTGGTCTCTACGACGACAGACACCCAGTTCACCCTGTATTACTCCGACATGTTAGGCGTTGAAGAGAATACGAGCGAGATCAAGGTATATGCCGCCAACGGGAGCCTCATTGTGGAAAGCCCGTCACCGACCGACTTGGTCGTCTATGACCTGCTGGGCCGCAGTGTGGCCAAGGAAAGTCAAAAGACCCGTTGCAGCATCTGTTTGAAGCCTGGAGTATATGTGGTCAAGACGGAAAATGCGACGGTCAAAGTCGTGCTGGATTGAACTATGTAGAACAAGAAAACCCCAACCGAAGTCGGGGTTTTCAAGAACCAAAAACCAAAATTTATGAAACCTTTTGCTTGCAGCCAAATCAAATGGCTACAGGTCTTAATGATAAGAACCGCTGCAAAAATACTATTTTTTTCAAAAAAGCAAGCTTTTTTATCTTAAAAATCCAATTTTTTATCTCATTGGTTATTATCCAACTAAAGTAGAAAACAGGACCCGCAAGCAAGGACGAGATAGGATTTTTTTATCACAAGACTTGACACAATGACTTTTTCTACCTAAATTTGCAACCGAAAAACACAAAAAACCGATACTATGGAAAAAGGAATGGACAAACTCACCGAGATGATCATGACGAATGACGGTCTGAATGAAACCGAGGCCAAGGCCAAACTCAACTTGATCTACATAAAGATGAACCAATCTGAAATCAAGGATTTTGTTGACGAATACACCTATTGGCTGATGACGGAGAAAAAGCTGAACTACAAGGCCATTCTCCAGACGCCCGACCGCAAGTTGCACGACACTTTCGAGACTGAGTTCAAAAAATAACACCTAAACGAAAACGCCCATAGATTCCAAAAGGATGACATGGGCGTTTCTGTTTTCTGAACGACAGCACTTTTGGGTTTAGTGCCGCATATCATACAGCTCGTCAAGATGCTTCTTCAACCGACGCGCCATGGGTCGGAAAGTATAGTATGTGATTGTGGCCGAGATAGGTGCACCCACCAGCGGAAGCACCTTCCCTACGCCTTTGGCAAAACCTTCCTTGGTCATGTTGATGCCAATCCATTGCGCAATCTTGATGACATAGTGAGCCATAACACCTTCTGAGATCTTTATTCCAGCGTTTTTCGAAACCTGCCCGACCACTTTGGTCAAGGCCTCTATTGCCAACTTGTTGCCCATCATCGCACCCACGAAAAGCGTCATGATGTTCAATGACTCATCGTCAAGTTGCTTGTTGACATCCGTCAGCGAAGGCCAGCCGTAGAGGTAGATGAGTTTCTGCATCAACGAAAGGATATGGCCGTAAAACTGGGTGATGTCGGCCGGGATGGAGCCCGCCATCCACCAGCCGCCAGGTAGTCCCATCAATGCCGAAGTGCCACACACCATGGTCAGGTGATAGCTAATGCACTGGTTGGCCAACTTATCAATCTCCTTTTTGTTCAGCACTTTCAACGGGGTGTCATCCAAAGCCGTTATGACCTCCATAGGGGTGCAGAATTTGGAAAGCTCCTTGGTTAGGAACTCGTCGCGATCCACTTTCACGAAAGGCAGACGCAGGCTGGTTTCCAACACCTTGTTCCATAGGGTGATGCTCTGGGTGGTCTTTTCTTTGTTTTCTTCGCTCATGGGTCTATCATTTCTTCGGCTGCCACGATGTGACAGCCCTACAAACCTAATATCCGTATTTCTCTTTCCACTTTTCCCGCAGATTCTTGCGCAACTCACGCTCACGCGGGTTATCTTGTGGCTCATACAAAACCGTGCCAGAAATCTCCGCAGGCATAAATTCCTGTTCCACAAAATTGCCTTGATAGGAATGGGCATACTTGTAACCATCGGCATAACCAAGGTCTTTCATCAATTTGGTCGGGGCATTACGGAGATGCAAAGGAACTGACAAATCGCCAGTCTGCCGCACCAAGGCCTGGGCCGCATCGATGGCAGCCACGGCAGCATTACTCTTGGGCGACGAGGCCAAATAGGCGACCGTCTGGGCTAAAATGATACGGCTTTCGGGCCAACCGATTTTGTTGACGGCATCGAAACAGGCATTGGCCAACAGCAAGGCATTGGGATTGGCGTTGCCTCGTCGGCTGTATGTGCCCTTTATGCTATCTGCAACAAGAAGGTGAGTGTGGGCGTGCGCAGTCGCACGGTGCTGATGTATCAGATGTCGGGCGGACTGGTG
>DAIOUZ010000044.1:14181-17645 GCA_036759285.1 Candidatus Limiplasma sp.
GGCCAAAAGCAAAGCGTTTGGATTCGCATTGCCGATGTCTTCCGACGACAAAATCAGCATCCTTCGGGCGATAAAAAGCGGGTCCTCCCCTGCCTCAATCATTCGGGCAAGGTAATAGAGGGCCGCGTTGGGGTCGCTGCCACGCATCGACTTGATAAAGGCTGAGATGATGTCATAATGCATTTCGCCCAGTTTATCGTACTTCACTAGATTACTCTGGATGCAGTCGGTGGTAAACTGGTTGGTGATGACCAACTCCTCGGCGGTTTCATCCAAGTCGTTCAACGAAGTAACCACCAACTCGATAGCATTCAACAGCTTACGTCCATCACCACCGCTAATCTGCATCAAGGCCTCCGGCTCTTTGACGGTGATTTTCTTGCCGTAATCGTGTTCCAATGCCTTCACTGCCTTAGCCAACAGGATTTCCAAATCCTCTTTTTCCAGCGACTTGAGTACATACACCTGACAACGCGAAAGCAATGGCGAAATGACCTCGAAACTTGGATTCTCCGTCGTCGCACCAATCAAAGTCACCAAACCACGCTCCACAGCACCCAACAACGAATCCTGCTGCGACTTGCTGAAACGGTGGATTTCGTCGATGAATAAGATAGGTGCCTCTGGCAACATCCTAGCCCTATCAATCACTTCACGCACTTCCTTCACGCCACTGCTGACGGCACTCAACTGGAAGAACTGCCGTTGCACTTGCTTGGAGATAATGTAGGCCAAGGTGGTCTTGCCCACGCCCGGCGGTCCCCAAAATATCATGGAAGGCACACGACCCGTCTCGATGGCGCGACGCAACACGGCATGTTCGCCGATGATGTGCTTCTGCCCGATGTAGTCGTCAAGCGAAGTAGGACGTAGACGTTCCGCTAATGGAATGGTGGATTGCATTGCTGAAATTTTTGGCAAAGATAACATTTTTGAGAAAATCAAGTGGAAAATGCAGCAGGCCTATTCGTGGAATTGTTGTATCTTTGCCTCGAAACAAACAAAGAACTACAATTCAACATGCAGAAATTCAAAGACTTGATTCACGAAGAGCTTTCCGGATGGAAGCCTTTCGACATCATCTGGCTGGTGACCGTTTGTGTCATCATCACCACCGTCACTTTGCTCACCTCCAACACCGAAGCCTTCGGGCTGTCGCATCCCACCTTGTCGGCGGGTGCGGTCAAGGCTTGTGTGGTCTGTTCCATCATCGCGGCCATCATCGGAGTCATCAATGTGGTGTTGGGGGGCAAAGGCAAGCTCTCCAACTATTTCTTCGGTGTCATCAGTGCCTGCCTGATGATTTATATCAACCTCACCGTGAAGAACTACGGCATCATGATGGTCAGTGTCTACAACCTCGTCATGCAGTTTGTGGGCTTCCGCGCCTGGTCAAAAAACATGAACAAAGCCACACACGAAGTCAAGAAGATACACATGAAGAAAAGCCAGCGATGGATGTATGTCGGTATCCTTGCCGTGGCCACCGTGGCTTTAGGCTTCATCATGAGGCAAGTCGGCGACTCACATCCCTTCATTGATGCCTTCATCACCTCGGCACAAATCATCGCCATGATACTGATGGTCAGTATGTTTGCCGAACAATGGTGGCTCTGGATTGTCATCAACATCGCCAGCATCTACCTCTTCCTCACCTCACGCGAAGTCACGCTCGCCCTTGCCTTGATGTACATGGTGTATTTCGTCAACTCCATTATCATGTGTGTGCGCTGGGAAAGGGAAGCCTCCGCCAACGACAAGTTAATCCAACAATAAAAGCCATGAAACGCTACAGCCTTCTTATCGCACTTTGTCTTGCCTTGTCATTTACATTGCAAGCGCAAAAAGAGCCTTTGGCGAAACACGTCGTCTTAATCGGCCTCGACGGCTGGGCAGCGCATGATTTCGAACATGCGCATGATGTCCCTAACCTATTGAATCTCATGCAGGACGGTTCCTACTCCATGCACAAGCGTTCTGTCATGCCCTCCAGCTCGGCCATCAATTGGGCTTCCATGTTCATGGGTGTTGGAACTGAGATGCACGGTTACACCACCTGGGGATCGAAGGTGCCCGAAGTGCCTTCCATCGTCACCAACGAAAATGGCATCTTCCCGACCATCTTTTCGGTCATTCGCGAGCAATGTCCCGAAGCCGAAACGGGATGCACCTACGAATGGGACGGCATCAAATACCTCATCGATACCGCCGCCATCAGTCATGTCGAGTATTTCAAGGCAGGCGGGGCACATGTGGAGGAAAACTGCGACCAGATTGTGCAATACATCCGCGAGAAGAAGCCCGTCTTCTTCGCCCCTTGTTTCGACGGCATTGATGCTGTCGGCCACGATAAAGGCTGGTACACAGAGGATTATTACAACTATCTTGCCCGAATCGACCAGTGCGTTGGACGCATCATCCAAGCCCTAAAAGACGCTGGTATCTATGACGAGACAATCATCATCGTCACCGGCGACCACGGCGGTCACGACAAGGGTCATGGTACCATCGACATCAGGGACATGGAGACGCCCATTGTCTTTTTCGGGAAAAATGTGCGCTCAGGATACCTCATCAAAGAGCCTGTGGTACAATATGATATTGCCGCCACCATCGCCTATATCTTAGGATTGGAAACACCCTCAGCATGGCGCGGGAGACCGACCACTGAGGTATTCATAAAACAGTAGAATCACCAAAAAGAAATACCATGGACAACGAAATCAAAAGAGTCTATTCAGGCTCAGTCATCAATGCAGAGTTTATCGGCAGCGTGCTGGCAAACAACGGTATCCAGTTCCTCATCCGCAACTTCCAGGAGGAAAGCCTGTGTGCAGGCTGGGCCGCCAATGTCATCAAAGGCGAGGCCTCGGTGTATGTCTTCGAAAAAGACTACGACAAGGCCATGCTGCTTTTGGATGAAATCAATGCTGCAGATTTGGAGGGAGAATAAGCAAAAAGCCGAGGTAACCCTCGGCCTTTTGCATTATTTTAATTCCTGAATATCAGGTTGTTGTTACCCACATCCACGATAATGGTCTTAGTCTTATCCACCGAATCGGCCAGTATCATCTTCGAGAGCGAGTTGAGCAACTCACGCTGCATCATACGCTTCACGGGACGTGCACCGTATTGCGGGTTGTAGCTCTGGCTTGCGATGAAGTCGACGGCGGCATCGGTGATGTCGATCTTGATGTCGTTAGCGGCCAACATCTTCTGCACGCTGCGGAACTGCATCCTCACGATGTCGGCAATCTGGCTCTCATCCAAAGGCTTGAACATGATGATGTCGTCGACACGGTTCAGGAACTCAGGCCGCATGAACTGCTTCAGCTGCTCCATCACCTCATTGCGGGTCTTCTCGAAGACTTCCTCGTCGTTGCTGCCATTGAGCATGGCGAAGTTCTCCTGGATGATGTTAGCACCGATGTTGGAGGTCATGATAACGATGGTGTTCTTGAAGT
>DAIOUZ010000044.1:17674-18434 GCA_036759285.1 Candidatus Limiplasma sp.
CCTGGAGGCGCTCCGATGAGTCGAGAGACCGTGTGACGCTCCTGATACTCCGACATATCGATACGCACCATGGCGTTCTCATCGTCGAACAGGAACTCAGCCAAAGCCTTGGCCAACTCGGTCTTACCCACGCCCGTGGTACCCATGAAGATGAAAGAACCGATAGGACGTTTGGCATCTTGCAGACCCGCACGGCTACGCCTGATGGCATCGCTGACGGCGGTAATGGCCTCGTCTTGACCGACCACACGCTTGTGCAGTTCGTCCTCGAGGTGCAACAGCTTCTCGCGCTCGCTTTGCATCATCTTGTTGACCGGGATGCCCGTCCAACGCGAGACGATTTCAGCCACGTCGTCGGAGCCGACTTCCTCATCCACCAACGGGTGGTCGCCTTGTGCTTCACTCAAGTCGGCCTTGGCCTTCTCGATGGCGGCTTCAGCTTCGCGGATCTTGCCGTAACGCAATTCTGCCACACGGCCATAGTCGCCGTCACGCTCAGCCACCTCGGCTTGGTGCTTGTAGATTTCTATGTTGTTCTTCTCCTTTTGGATGAGTTCAACATAGTTACGCTCGGTCTCCCATTTGGCCTTGATGGAGGTGCGCTTGTCGTTGAGTTCGGCCAGCTCCTTCCCTATCTCCTCCACCTTCTTGGTGTCGTTCTCGCGTTTGATGGCCTCGCGTTCGATTTCTAACTGGCGGATAGCACGCTCGACGTCTTCAAGCTCTTCAGGCACCGAGTCGATTTGCAGCCTCAGACGCG
>DAIOUZ010000044.1:18478-18838 GCA_036759285.1 Candidatus Limiplasma sp.
AACGCACCGACAGCTGCACTGCCGAGATGATGGCCTCGTCCAAGATACGGATGTGGTGGTGGGTCTCGTAGCGTTCCTTCAAGCCACGGAGGATGCTGATGGCCGAAGCCTCGTCAGGTTCGTCGACCATGACCTTCTGGAAACGACGCTCCAGCGCCTTGTCCTTCTCGAAATACTGCTGGTATTCCTTCAAGGTGGTGGCGCCGATGGCACGAAGCTCGCCACGCGACAAGGCCGGCTTCAGGATGTTGGCCGCGTCCATGGCGCCTTCGCCACCGCCCGCGCCGACCAAGGTATGGATCTCATCGATGAAGAGGATGACTTCGCCATCGCTGTCCACGACTTCCTTGACGACGTTCT
>DAIOUZ010000045.1:0-821 GCA_036759285.1 Candidatus Limiplasma sp.
GCCATCAACGGCTTCGTGAACGGTGGCAAACGTAAGGCTTGGAGCTGTCACCCGATGGAGCACGAGCTTTCCGCCTTCTACGATATCACCCACGGCCTTGGCCTTGCCATCCTCACCCCGCGCTGGATGAAGTATTGCTTGGACGAAACCACCGTGTCGAAATACGTGCAGTTTGGCACCAATGTCTTCAGCATCGACCCGAGCCTGCCCCCGATGGACATCGCCCACCAGGCCATTGACAAACTGAGCGACTTCCTCTTCAACACCCTGCAACTGAAGCGCACCTTCCCCGAGGTGGGCATCGACCACACCCACTTCGCCATAATGGCCAAGAAAGCCGTTGGCGGTGACACCTTGCCCGGCTTCAAGCCTTTGCAGCAGGCCGACGTGGAGAAGATCTTTGAGATGTGCATGGAATAAGGCTACTAGGAAACACATACCACGAATGGGGAAGTAAAATTTTGTCCCATGATAGTAATTATGCTCATCGCCGCCCTAGTGCTGGGAATCGTAATCGCTGCCCTGCCGCATGTCGTTTGGCTATTGGCTTGGATGGTCGGAAAATGCTTTCATTATACGATGCCCTACGCCCCCTTTGGATGGACAGCGCTCGCGTTGGTAGTGGTAGTGTGGGCTGTGCTGGCTTGGGGGTGCTTTGTGGGACGATGGCGATTACAAACCACGCGAATGGAGTATGCCCATCCCGACATCCCGTCCGCATTCGACGGCTACAAAATCGTGCACATCTCCGACCTGCACCTCTCTACTTTCGATGACAGCCCCAAGCAACTGCAGCGTTTCGTGGACAGCATCAACGCCCT
>DAIOUZ010000045.1:831-2912 GCA_036759285.1 Candidatus Limiplasma sp.
ACAACCCTACGGCAGTTGCAAGCCAAAGACGGAGTCGTTAGCGTCCTCGGCAACCATGACTTCCTCATCTACAACCGTAAGCTGGCGAATGACGAAACGCGCGAAAAAGAGGTGGAGGCTATTGCACAGTACGAGCGCGAGCAGCTTGGCTGGCGGCTGTTGCGAAACGAGCACACGGTAATCGAACATGGCGGAGAAAGGCTGACCGTCATAGGTGTGGACAACACCGTCGGCAAAGGTCAGGGATTCAGCACCATCAATCGCGGCGACCTGTCGAAGGCCATGGCTGGCACCAACGGATTCCGTATCCTCCTCACCCACGACCCAGGCCATTGGCGGTCGGAGGTACTCCCCCATTCTGACCTGCCGTTGACCCTCAGCGGCCATACCCATGCAGCACAAGTACGCGTATTTGGCTGGACACCCGCCTCGTGGATGTTCAAGGAGGCATGGGGACGCTATGATGAGGACGGTCAGACCCTCAACGTGAACGCAGGCCTCGGCTGCACCTTACCCGTGCGCCTCAACTGTCCCGCTGAAATCACACTTATCACGCTACACAAAAGATGATTGTATTTTGTGACCATGTTTTTTGTATTTTTGCATGAACGAAAAAGTGACAATTAGCAACTTAATATCAATGAAATGACTACGATTTATGATTTCAAGGCCCTGAACAACAAGGGCGAAGAGGTGGACATGACCCAATACAAGGGCAAAGTCCTCATGATTGTTAACACGGCTTCAAAGTGCGGCTTCACCCCGCAATACGACGGTTTGGAAGCCCTCTACAAGAAGTATCAAGACCAAGGGCTGGTCATCCTCGGCTTCCCCTGCGACCAGTTCAAACACCAGGAACCCGGCAGCGACGAAGAAATCGCGGAGTTCTGCCGCCTGAACCACGGCGTGACCTTCCCACTGATGAAAAAAGTCGACGTCTTCGGCGAGAACGCCCATCCCATCTTTACCTACCTTTGCAAACAGGTGCCCGATGAAGAAGTCCACGGCCTGAAGGACAAGGCCACGATGAAACTCGTCGACGGCCTGAGCAAGGCAGAAGGACGCAAGGACGGCGAGATCCGCTGGAACTTCACCAAGTTCCTCATCTCGAAAGACGGCAGCGTCATCAAGCGCTTCCCGCCCGTGGCCAAGCCCGAGGATATGGAAGCTGACATTGAGGCGATGCTGAAGTAATGCCTTTTCCCACTATGGACACCCAACAGGAACGCGCATTACAGTTAGCCACCGAGGCGGGTCATATCTTGCTGGAAAACGGTGCGGAAATCATCCGTGTGGAGGAGACCATCCAGCATATCGCCACGGCCTACGGTGTGGAAAATGAGAGTTTCTATGTGCTCAGCAACGGCATCATCGCAACGGGACAACACTATGCAAGTGCTGAGTTCATCCCCATCAAGGGGACGCAACTCAGCCGTGTAGTGGAAGTGAACCAATTATCGCGTGAGGTCAGTAGCGGTACCGTATCACTCGATGAGTTAGAGGCTCGTTTGAAAGCCATTCGCCAAAGCCCCTCGAAGCCTTGGTGGGAGTTGGTGCTGGGCACAGCCTTGGGAGTTTCGTCGTTCAGCATCCTTTTTGGAGGCAGTTTCGTCGATGCAGGAGTGACCTTTATTGCAGGTTTGCTGCTGGGACTTTTTATGACCTTTGTCGGTAGTCGTATCACCCGTATCTTTGGCAACCTCTTAGGTGGCATGTTAGGTGGATTGTTGTGCATACTTGCCGTACGACTAGGTCTGGGAGAGCATCTGCCGAACATGATTATCGGCACAATCATCGCTTTGGTGCCAGGTGTGCCGTTCACCAATGGCATGCGCGATATGGCCAATGAGGATTATCTCTCCGGAACGACACGCCTTCTCGACGCCTGCCTGGTGTTCCTCTGCATCGCCTTGGGTGTGGCATTGGCGTTTCTTATAGACAGGGCCTTTTCGGGAGGCATGATGCAACTCGGTGTGCCGGTGGCCGATGCGGTCACGCGAGCATGGTACGTGCAGCTGCCAGCGGCTTTCATTGGCACAGTTGGTTTCGCGGCACTCTTCGGCACACCGCGCCGTTATTAC
>DAIOUZ010000045.1:2922-11469 GCA_036759285.1 Candidatus Limiplasma sp.
GGTGGGTTGGGCGGCGTATGTGGTGCTAGCGTGGTACACGGGACTGCTATCGGTGGCAGGAGCCGCTTTCTTCGGTGCGTTGGCAGTGGCTTTGACGAGCGACCTGCTGTCGGTTGCCCAACGTTGTCCCACCACGGTGTTCCTCATCTGCGGTATCATTCCCTTGGTACCAGGAGGAGGCATTTTTTGGACGGTGTACTATTTAGTTAGCGACCAACTGCGTCTTGCTGCCACCACAGGCTTTACGGCCATCAAAGTGACTATTGCCATTGCAGGCGGCATCATCACTTTGGCAGCCTTAGCTTCGAGACTGCAGAAGAGAAGAAGAACAAATAACTGAAATGCTACAGCAGATTTTTGTCCAACATTTAGGATGAATCTTGAGTTAGTTTTATTGTGCGGGACGAAGCTATTTGTCTCGCACATTTATTTTCGTATTTTTGCCGAAAAATATAGCCTATGTTCAAAACATCTAGAATCATCTTCTGTCTTCTTTTGTTAAGCGTGTCACTCTCCGTCTTCGCCCAAGCGAACCGTCCTAATGATTTCAATGAGCGATACACTTTGAAACAAGTCGTGGTATTGAGCCGCCACAACATCCGTTCGCCCCTTTCGGCAATAGGCTCTGCAGTGCAACGCATCACGCCTCATGAATGGTTTAACTGGTCGTCGGCGCCAAGCGAATTGTCGCTGCGTGGCGGCGCATTAGAAACGATGATGGGCCAGTATTTCCGCAAATGGCTCGTCAGCGAGGGACTGATGAAAGAGAACGAAATCCCAGCCGAAGGCACCATGCGCTTCTATGCCAACTCTTTGCAGCGGACCGTTGCCACGGCACAGTATTTTTCCTCGGGGATGTTGCCTGTTGCCAATGTCTACATCGAGCACCATTTCGAAGTGGGCAAAAGGGATTCCGTGTTCACTCCGCAGATTACCGACGACAACGAAAACTTCAAGGCTTTGGCGCAACAACAGATTGCCGCCATGGGTGGTGAGAAAGGCTTCATCGGAATAGGAGAAAAGATGACGGAGAACTATAAGTTATTGGAACAAGTGCTCGACATGGAGCAAAGTGTGGCCTGCATTGATGGCGACAGTTGCCGTTTCCGTACCGATGACACACATGTGTTTCTCATCAAGAACCGTGAGCCAGGCATGGGCGGCGCCTTGCGTCTCGCTTGTCAGGCTGCCGATGCGCTCGTCCTGCAATACTATGAGGAACCCGATGCAGTGAAAGCCGCCTTCGGTGATACGCTGAGCTGGGAGGACTGGGAACGCATCTCCGAAATCAAGGATTGGTACGGCGACGTGCTGTTCACCGCACCCATTGTGGCGCGTCAGGTGGCCCGACCGCTCTTACGGACGATGCTGGAGGAATTGCACCATGAGGGTCGAAAGTTCACGTTCCTGTGTGGCCACGACTCCAACCTCGGCAGTGTATTGGCTGCGTTGGATGCAGAGGACTACAGCTTGCCGAATACCATAGAGAAGAAGACCCCCATCGGTTGCAAGTTGGTCATTGAGAAATGGGAAGACGATAAAGGACAGATTTTTGCCGCACTCAACCTCGTTTATCAAAGCACTGCCCAACTGCGCAATATGAGTTTGTTGGACTTGGAGAACCCACCCATGGTGTTTCCCGTCCGTCTCAAAGGGCTAAATGCCAATGAAGACGGGCTGTATCCTTACGAGGCATTAGTGCATCGGTTCGTGAGTAGTATAGCAGAAAAATGAAACACGGGGAAATATACAACCAAACCCAGCTGACGGAGTTGATACAGCAAATCGGGTTCCTGCCCCTACTCTACTCTGGCATCCGTGGTTTCTCGGCGGAGGAAGTCGTGAGCGACGATTGTCGCTATGTGCGGTTCTCCGACGGAGGCTGGGATTGGCCATTGTGGAAATGGAAAGGTCCCATCGTGACCGAAGGTGGCTGTGTCTATGGCAAGTTCTTTGCGGGCAAGGCGGGCTTCATCAGCCGTGAGTGGTGGCCCGACTTCTGCAACTATCGTCGCAGCCAACACCCTGCCCCAGAGGCGGGCAGCATCGAAGAGGCCATCCTGCTGACCTTGCAAGAGCATGGCAGTTTTATTGCCAGAGAGCTTCGTGCCGCCTGCGGTTTCACAGGGCCGAAGATGCGCAGCCGTTTCGACAGCTATGTCACCCGCCTGCAGGCGGCCTGCCGCATCGTCACCGAGGACTTCATCTATCCGAGAGACAAGCACGGCCACGAATACGGCTGGGGCTGGTCGCTGCTCACCACGCCCGAACAACTTTACGGAAAGGATTCTTGCCAATGCCCACGCACCCCCGAAGAATCGTTGGAGCGGTTACTTGACCATTTCAAGCATATTCTTCCGGAGGCTTCGGAAAGGGAGATTTTGAGGGTGCTGAAATGAAGGGGAAAAGTTTCCCAACCTCTCTTTGGATGAACATTCCAACCTCAGCACCATCGGTTTCGCCGTCGGCTTTGTGCTGATGATGGTTTTGGATGTGGTGATGGGGTGAAAGTCAAATGCTTTTCGTCCGTTCCCAAATCTCGTCTTTCTTATGGCGAACAATATAGAAGTCGCAGAGGTCGCCGCCTTGGCAGAGGGTTTGGGTGCGGATAAAGTCGGTATAAGGCAAGTTGCCGTAATTGATGATGTCGCTGTGGCAGAACATAGGGCCGAAACGGTCGATGACGCCATATTTCGTGAAAATGTGCTTGTATAGGCACTCGGTGCACTCGAAGTGGAACTCGTCGGGGCCATCGGTGTCCTTGTGCCAGACGTATTGCCAGCCTTTGCCCGACAATAATTTGAATCCCAACGGCACCACGATTTTCATTAGTGGGACGAAATAACTTTTTTCAGCCAACCGCTGCATCTTCTCAGGCTTCAGTGCTCCCCACATGTATCTTGACAGCAATTCCAGCGATTCCTTTGGCGTTTTGCCCGCTGCTTGCAAAGCCTCATCGATGGCCAGTGTGGGCAAGATGTTGCATAAATGTCCGTAGTTGCCTCGGTCGTACCAATCGCGGTTTTCCTCAATGAGGCGTTCCATTCGTTTCAACACATCCGATTGGATTTCAGGGCTTAACTCGGCTAAGCAGGTCTTGTAACGGCCTGCATATATCATTCTCAGAGGGTGGTCTTTTTTCATCTTTTATTTTTTTGCCGTTACCATCAGCCAGTGCTTGTTTTCGTTTTTCTGAACGGCGATATCCTTGAAACCCGTGTTGGTCAAATGAAGCCTAATTTCCAGAGGATTGTAGGTGTGCATTCCCTCAATCATCTTTTCCCATTTCTCGTTGTTGCCCGAAAGTCCGTCGTCTTCGTTTACGATGGCGAACATACCGCCAGGCTTCAGCACTTTTTTCACTTCGTTGAAGCAATGTTCGATGTCGGGCCAGAAATAGATGGTCTCAAAGGCCGTGACCATGTCGAAGGTGTCCTCCTCAAACGGGAGCGAAGTCACCGACCCTTCCACCACCTTGCAACGACCTTCTTGAATGGCTTGGGCATTGACTTTCTTCGATTTCTCGACAGAAACAGAAGAATAGTCGATGCCTGTTACAGTGCCGCTTGGGCAGCGGTTGAGCAAACGAGCGATGTTGCCGCCTCCACCGCAGCCGATGTCGAGGAGTTTTCCGTCTTCCTTGATTTGTAGCGAAGCCATAGCCCAGTTGGCCATTGCCGCATGGCCACCACCGTTCATGCCGTTGAGCATCAGTTTGCCAAAAAAGCCTTCAGGCTTTTTCGTATTGCTGAAGATTTTGCTTAAAAGTCCCATGATAATTACTCTTGATTGTTATAGCGGCAAAAATAGGGGCTTCAACAATAGCGCCTTATCCTCATTTGTGGGGATTTTCAGGGCTTTATTTCCTTAACTATGATAGGTTTAGCAGCCTTTGTTCACCAGATTGTGCCATAACTTGAGGCAAAAAATCATTTTCGGAAGAATCTCCTATTTGTCCCTAGTTCAGTTGGATTTGCAATCCAATCGTGATGAAATATAAGGATTTATAATTCGCTGTTAAGATGCTTGTTCCGCATCAAAAATACTGATATTCAATGCGTTCAGATTGCAAATCCGAACGAACGGGAAAATTGTGTATTTTTGCATTATCAAACTGAATCGCAGCCATGGACGAAAACACTAAAACTTCAAAAGAAGAAAAGAAAGCCAAACGCAACAGCTTCTTGAACAGAATTGGAGCTATTGTATTGGGTACCACCATCTCTTTGATTGTCACCATCACGGCGGCACAAATCCTCGAACGGAACCATCGAGCCAAGGACCGCCGCCTTTCGGCATTGATGGTGATGAGCAACATCGAGAGCTACGCACGGATTCTCGAATCCGCCCATGAGTATATGGGACGCGCCGACACCGTGTCAGCATGGCTGTTGAACCTTCCTTTGAACCAGGTTGATTCGTTGGATCAAGATTCATTGCTTTCGCTGATGGACGAATTGATGTATATTCCCCTAATCATTTATGACAAGACAACAGAGGGTATTTTCTCTGACGATATCGAGACATGGAAAAACATGGGCAACTTCCTGTTTATCGACAATGTCGGGAAATGCTTTTCGGACATGCGTACCATCGAGAAGGAATGGACTGCTTTCTCTGAAGAGATGGATGAGGCTCGTGATGCAGTCCGCTATCACCCAGAACAATATCCAGGTAACTCCTGGTGTTCCAAATACTTGAACGACAAAGTATTCCGTCAGCTTTTGCGCGATTTCCACAACAGGAGATGTTGGATTTATAACCAAATCGAAAAGATACGTTATTATAATTATTTGAATATGGCCGCCATCGGCATTACCGAGCAGGAGCTATACGATTTCATCGAAATGCGCGAGAAAGAAATCAAAGTCGACAGAGAGGAACCTGATGACAATTACTACACTCCTTACATCAACCCTGACAGCATCACGACCATTCATGTTCCCTTGCTTGACACGACAGATGGGATTGATGTTCGTTAAAGTTTATTTCGCATTGCAAATGCTGATATTCAATGCGTTCGGATTACAAATTCGAACGAAAGGGAGATTCCCCTGCGGGGAATGGAGTTCGTTTGTTTTTCTATAGGCGGCGGCTTGTGAGACTTACGGGCTGTCAACTTGTTCATGCCGCCGCATAATAAACCATGTCACAACTCCATTCCCCGTAGGGGAATCTTTGTGCCGTATAAAAGAGCTTGTATATCAGTGTGTGTGCACTATTTATACAACCTGTTATCGGTGGTCAGTTTTGTAATAGCGGTATTGTCATCACCAGTATAGCCGTAATCCCAGAAAGCATATTCGAACCATGCGGCCTCTATAAAGACATCATCCATCTTCGATAGCACATCGTCGTCCACAGTCGCAGCCCACTTGTCAATGATCTCTAGAACTCGGTTCATCCCAGCCGTGTATTCCTTGTCGCCATACGCCATAATCCACTCCTTGTAAGGATTCCCCTCCAAGTTCGCGTTATGCAGGATGTCGTAACCGACGCAGTTGTACAACCACAGACAAGGGAGCATGGCAGCCAAAGTGATTTCCTTCACACCCGCATCCAAAGCCTCTTGCGTATGTGCGTTATACTCCAAGGTGATGCGTGAAGGCATAGCCGCGGTATCTATGCCATATTGTTCTATAAGAAGCTGATGCATGGCATCTTCGGTGTCGATGCTCGCCTGGGCGAAAGCCATGAAGAAGGCTCTCTATTCAGGGTCGGGAAGCGATTCAGCAAATTGTAGCAGTTGTCGGTCAAAGACACGGCAGTAAATCTCGTCCTGTTCAAGATAACGTATAAACTTGTCAGCTGGAAGTGTGCCGTATGCAAGTTCCGCAATGAACGGCAGCGAGATGATTTCTTTGTAGACGGGTTGGCACTTCTCCCAGACGTGAGACGTCCAAGACGGGTTGTCTTGTTCTTTCGTTTTACAGCTAGAGAAAACAAAAGAAGAAACCAAAACAACAAACAAAAGGTTCAATAAGGCTTTCGTGCCCGATTTGGCAGTATTTTGCATGGTGCTAAGCGTGTTATAATTGCGGCAAAGATGGTTTTGAGAGGATTGGCAGCGAATCCTCATCAAGACCAACCACAAGTCTATTTCACTATAAAAGGAAACCGCATGTTGATGTTGTCGGCGAGGAACTGCGCCACGAGATCGGTGGGGAACTGGGTGACGTTGAACACGAAATCGTAGTTGCGGGCATCATAACGCGACACACCGGCGATAGTCTTCGTATAGGTGTCGCGGGCATCGTCGATTTTATCGATGCGCATGTTGGCAGCATCCTCGTCCAAGGCAAACTTTTCCATGACGCGTTTCACACGGGCCTTCCTGTCGGCGATGAAGAAAATCTTCATGGCGTAAGGATGGTTTCTGAAGATATGAAATCCGGTGCGCCCGATGATGATGCACGACTCCTGCTCGGCCAGTTCGCGGAGGATTTGCGACTCGGCAAGATAAATTTGTTGCGAGGTCAACTCACGGTCTTCCGGCTGTGTGTAGCCACCCTGTCCAACAGCGCCAAACTGTTGGTAGAACCTGCAGAAGTCTTTCCACCAGTTGGGTTTGGTGGCTTTGATGCGCTGCATTTCCTCAACGGTTAGGTTGAATTTGGAGGTCAAAGAGTCGAGAATGGCCTTGTCGTAGACATTGACACCAAGCAACTCGCCGAGCTTGTAGGCGATTTCCCTGCCACCCGAGCCGAATTCACGGTTGATGGCGATAACAAATTTCGGTTTTTCCATCGTTGTTTGTATTGATGGGGACAAAAGTACAAAAATGAATTGAAATCCAACTGCGTTTTTCTGTTTTTTTCCGACCGAGAATCTAATTTCAAACCAAATCAATATGAACATTCCGTAATCGGTTAATTATGAAGATTTGTTCCCTTACGCAAGATGGAATGACAAAGTGATTCGGGCAAAAGTTCAGGTCGTAGTTTTTTTGTATTTTTGCGCCAAATCATCAAACACATCAATCCTATGGGTGTTCATAATCATGACATTAACAGCGAAGTACAATTAAACACAAACTATACTATGAAGAAAAACTATTTGAAAATCATCGCAGTCGTCCTGTTGTGCTGGATGGCTGTGGAGGCCAATGCCCAAATGAATCGCAGATGGACCGTTGGCGCGAAAGGTGGCTGGAATTGGACCAACATCGACCGTTCCAACTTGGGCCGCATTGACGAAACTTATTCTCCGCTTGGCAATTCCGAGTATAACTTTTTTGCCAAATTTGCATTTACCGACTGGTTGGCCATACGCGCTGATTTTGGCGCGATAACACGCTCGTACCGCATGGACCGAAATCTCCACTATCTTGACCCCGTCTACACAAAGTATTCTAATGATTACCTTATGCTACCTTTGATGGCCGACTTCTCTTTTGGCGGGAAAAGATTGCGCGGTCATGCACTCTGTGGCGGCTTTGGCGCTTATTGGGTGAATGCTCGTATGGAGGGCAAAACCTACTGGATGACAGATTATTATGTTTATTTCGACGACTTCAAGGAAAGCCGAGAATTTTATAGTGAAGACCAGCGTTTTATCTCTGGAGCTATAGGTGGATTAGGATTGAGTTATGTCTTTCTCAGTATCCCTGAAATGGACATGGCTATCAATTTGGATGCGCTATACTATTATGATCTTGTCAGTCATCACAAAGGCTACGCACATTTGAGCGACCCACGCTATTTGAATACGCTTTCCATTACGCTTGGTTTGGCTTTTAGTTTCTAAATCATTAATCTTCGAATCGATACAAACATGAAAAGAAATATCATCCTTTTGGCATTGGTTGCCTTGATTTTCAGCGGTTGCCGCAAAGAAGCCGACTATCATCCTTACATCGGCGAAACTGACAAGCTGGCTTACGACAGCTATTCCACCCAGTTCGAGTATCTTTGGAAATGCATCAGCACAGGATATGTGTTTTGGGACGTTGACGAGACGGATTGGGATGCCGTTTACACTGAGTATATACCCAAGTTCAACGCTTTGGACGCGAAACATGAAGCTGGTCAGGACGTGACCCTCGCGGAATTGAAGACCTTGTATGAGGGAGCGATGGGCGGCATGAGAGACCACCACATGAACATTGCGGTGAGAAACCTGTTTCCTTCGCCCAACGACAACGTCTCCTATTTTAGCATCCGTCCCGGAATGATGGAAGTGGAGCAAAGGGATTATTACATGGAGTCGCTTGGGGACGCACAAGATAATCTGATTGCTTTCCTTGACAATGATATTGACTCGCAATACGAGTTGGCGGCGCACGAATCAATTACGGCTTTTGTGCAGGAGATTGACGGAGAAGTCACTTACCATTACTGTCTTTTCACCCTTCCTGACGGGCGCAAGATTCCTTATCTCTGGCAATCGATGGCGGGCCTCACACCTGTCATGCACTCCTTGGGCGGCTCAGATCCTGCCAGCGCTGCGGCTGCTATCGTCGACCATTGGCTGAAGGCCATCAAGGAAACGCCGCGTGAGCAGCTGGCCGGTATCATCCTCGACAATCGCTGCAACACCGGTGGCTAT